>NZ_JBITPI010000045.1:0-2211 GCF_050467745.1 Paenibacillus sp. NRS-1781 | reverse complement strand
TTCCGGCACATTATTTTCATCCAACAGTACGCCTAAATCAATCAGCAAATCATAGGCTGTATCTTTAGTTGGAATTACAGGCGTTGTATCGTTACCCATCGTATTCTCAGCTTTTACCTCTGTGTAGAATCCAGCAAGATACTGATCCACTACATTGGCGAGTCCATAAGAGGCTTCCACAATTCCACCATCCAGCAGATTCACATTCGCTTGCGCAGCATCTACATCATCCACCTGAAAATTAAAATACTTCGCTTGATCGATCACTAATGTTTTTTGTGTAGCATCCAGTTCCTGTGGATTCCCGATTCCAGCTACTTTGTCATAATTGCCAATCATCACCGCTCCAATCGAATTAATTTTCACTGTGGAACCCTGACCTTTAATCTCACCTTCATAATCAGTGTTGACCACGTTCCCATATACCAAATTCTTTTTCAGACTTTCATTTAAACGTGCGCTCCAAATCGTAGGAATAAAATGTTGTACTGTCATATTCTAATCACCCTGTCCTTTTCTATTGATTATTGTTTGTTTTGTAATGCTTGTTTGACTTGATCCCAATGCTGATTAATCTCGTTTGGCGACATGCCTTTAATCGCATCCAATGTAAATGTGTTACCTGTTGAACTAGCCGGAGGAGTATAGCCATCTCCTTTGAGTCGTTGCTCAACTTGCTGTTGAATAGCCAGTTGGAGTGATTGTTCCAGCATAGCCAAATTCGCTGTCGTCGCTTCTTCATCTGTACCAATAAAAAAATCCACTAACGGGAGTGGAAGTTTCTTCTCGGATGCAATTTTGATCGCTTGGCTGGTCAACCGTTCACGCTGCTTCTCTAGCTTCATATTTTCCACTTCGGCACGTAGCTTTTCGACTTCGATGTCTTTCTCATCCTTTGCCGGGAATCGCTTCTTGATCTCAACATCCACTGCACTTTCCAAATGATTGGCTTTCCACGTTTCCAGCGATTTAGCTGATCGTTTGTCCACGGTGCTATCGAACCAACTTTTTGCTTGCGGATTAGATTGGATATATTGCTCCATCCCCTCCACGCTATACGGATTCAAACCCTGAAGATACGCTTGCCATTCCTCATTCGTTTGGTTTTCTTCGATCAACTGCTTCACTTGTTCTAAATTCATTTTCGATAATCTCCTTTATCGCCCATTCGACTCACAGAACCGAACACGCTTATGTATGTATTAAGCCGTTTAATGTCATGCTCAGGACAGCAATGTAACGCATTAGAAATCACAAAAACGAGGAAAAGGTACAAACATGCCCACTCCCCACTTTTACCTATTTTTCATCCTTTGTTTATATAGCTTTTTGACAGCCTAAAGCGTTACATCAAGCCTATTGTTTGCCTAAACTTCAGAAACGTATATGTATGCTGAAACTGTATAATATTGAATATCATGTTCAAGACAATCATGTAACGCATTAGAAAACGCAAAAGTGACGAAAAGGTACAAGCATGTCAACTCCTCATTTTTACCTATTTTTAACCCTTTGTTTATAGGGCTTTTTCAACCTCTAAAGCGTTACATCAAGCCGTCTTTTTGTCTGAACTTCCGAACACGCAATCTAATATTTTCTTTTCTCGTTTTACCTCTGCATTTGTCACAATATTTCTGCCGATTCGAATTTGCCGAAAATGTTCCTCCACAACGTGTACAGTTCACCCTCGGCTTCGCTGTCTTAGGATCAGTCTCTACATTACGTTCAGACTTATATTCTTGATCCAACTTCTCATCCATTGGCAAAACTCCATTTTCAAAATAGATACAACGGGGAAGAACATCGGCTTGAGCGAAAAATACACATGGGCCATCTTGTAAACAGCAATAGTTTGGGATACCGTGCTTTGCTCCAAGATAGCATGCACAATTATTCTTAACTAACCGCTTGAACCTATTTTTATTCTGCATCTGATACCTCCTTATCCGTAGCAATTAATCGTTGCTGCTCCGCATGAAATTTATTGAATTCCAGCTTGGGATTCTCTACAAACGGTAACAGTGTTAGCAATGTTTCCTGAGATACGACTTGCTGCAATTTAACGATTACATCTGCCATCCCAACCAAATCTGTCGGCAAATTACGAGTAAACTTCACCGCAATATCCCGGTAATCATATTGCACACCTTCTTTAATATGCAGGAACGTGAAGAAATTCCGAATTCGCTGCTTGATTGCCTTTTCCATTAA
>NZ_JBITPI010000044.1:0-297863 GCF_050467745.1 Paenibacillus sp. NRS-1781 | reverse complement strand
CGCCCATGCCGGGCGCACATGTAAAAGGGAGTGTTTTGAGCCATTTTGGCTATAAAACACTCCCTTAATCTTTTTGCTATCCCCCTAAAGGCGGACAGTGGCGGAGCGGTCCATTTGAATCTGAAGAAGCGAAGCGCCTAACATCCCGCCATTTTTAGAACTGAAAGCACAGATAACTTAAATTCCCCATCTCATAGCTCCTGTGGATGACCTTGGCCTTATCCGCCGGATCTCCACTCCCCATAGCAATAAACAACGGTACAAAATGTTCAGCTCTCGGCACCGCTTGACGAGCATATGGGGCTTGGCTTTCATAGCGATCCAAAGACTCCACATCTCCATTCTGTACATTTTCAATAATCCAGTCATCAAAATCAAGTGCCCAAGGCTCTGTTTTCGTTTCCCCCCACTTGACGATGCGCAGATTATGAACAGTTACACCACTGCCAATGACCAAAATATCCTGCTCACCCAACCCCCGCAGCACTTCACCGATAGCATATTGTGCTTTCGGCGATAGAAACGGATTCACGGAAATCTGGACTACCGGAATATCCGCCTCCGGATACATACGATGCAAAAGTGTCCAGGACCCATGATCCAGCCCTCGCACCCGGTCCGTTTGTACTTCAATCCCCTTTTGCTCATATAATTCCTTCAACTTGCCCGCCAGCTCCACCGAACCATGCGCTGGATATTTCACCGCATACAACTCCGGCGGGAACCCGCCAAAATCATAAATCGTATCGTAAACGTCGTCTATCGAACTCATTGTCAATACCTGTGTCTCCCAATGGGCGGTAAAGATAACAATAGCCTTCGGGCGAATACTCTTTCCAAGCTGCTCCAGAAAAGCAGTATATTCTGTCTGTTCAATAGCAAGCATAGGTGATCCGTGGGCTAAAAATAAAGATGGCATCATGTGAAAATCCCCTTATCTTTTTCAATTTATTTTTCTCAATAAGTAACTTTACGTAAGTAGTAATACATAAGTAACAAGGTTATGTCAATTCAGACTTTAACATATACTTAAAAAACGTCGCTTCCCTAAATAAAGATTGATATAGGTATAAAGTCATAGTAATATATAACTAATAAATTTAAATATTCACTATAACTCGATATAAAGGACTGGTTTCTATGGAGATACATACTGCTAATTGCCCAAAGTGTGGTTCTGTTTTCCGCCAAAATTTTAGAAACCTGTGCCATACTTGTATGCAAGAAGAAAATTTATTTTATGACCGCTGTTCCAATTATTTGTGGAAACATCCCACTACTCATACACGCCAGCTTAGTGAAGTAACCGATACACCTATGGATTTGCTCACAGACTGGGTGAGAGCAGGCAAGTTTCCCTCCACCTATAGCCAGCTTGATTATCCTTGCGAGTCTTGCCATTCCCCGATTTATGCGGGAAGGCTTTGCCATTCCTGCCTCGGTACGTTCCGTACAGCAGCGCTCGATATCCAGACCCGTATACCCCGTCGTACTGCGACAGAATTGTTTTCAATCGCAGGCCGCGACAAAGGTTATTAAGTATTACAAAATAAAAACAGCCTTTTCCTAGGAAAAGGCTGTTTTGCTATGAAAAACGTTTATTCGGCTTGGTACTCATCTAATCCATTCCTCGGCCCAATATTGAATCTGTTCCATTACCGGCTGAAGTGCACGGCCTTTGATTGTCAGCTCATATTCAATGCGAACAGGGGTTTCCGGGTATACATGACGTGTAAGAATGCCTTCATTCTCCAGATCCTTCATCCGCTCAGACAGCATTTTATCGCTCATTGTGGGAATCAGATTGGAAATATCCTTAAAACGTTTGGGACCGCTCATCATGGATTGAATAATGAGTCCGTTCCAACGCTTACCCAGACATGAAAAGGCACTTTCAAAACGCGGACACATTTTCGCAAGTTGCGGTTGACCCTCCATATTTCTCACCTTCTTTAGCATCTCGGTTTGATAAAGCTTTCCTTTTGTTAGTATATATCATTTTAGCATACTTTATCCCGAAAGAAAACACTTTCTTCTTAATTTAATACCTGATCCGATAAAGTTGCTATGACCAAAGCTGATTATACAACAAACCAGCATAAGAGGTATATGGCAAATACGTTAATTAAAAAACAGACGGAATCTCAAGAGATTTCGCCTGTCAGTTTGTTCAATATCAAGCTTATCGAAATCAATGAATGGCAATTATACCAATACCTCACCGAGAGGTCTAATAGGCTCTATTTTACCATATATCGGTCGGAACTATACCTCTCGGATAAGCCCATCGTATACTATTGGCAATGACCTTCAGAATATCGGACTGGTAATAGGTCGGATACGTCTCATGGCCCGGGCGAAAATAAAATATTTTACCACTGCCACGATGGAAGGTACAACCCGTTCTGAACACCTCTCCACCTTCAAAATTGCTGATAAAGACCAATTCATCTGGTGCCGGGATATCAAAAAACTCACCATACATCTCTTCGTGCTCCAACAGAATTTTAGCATCTATGCCCTCCGCAATAGGGTGTGACGGGTTTACGGACCAAATGATTTCCTGTTCGCCTGCCACTCTCCATTTCAGATTACAGCTTGTGCCCATCAGGGCTTTGAACGGCTTAGAAAAATGTCCCGAATGCAGCACGATCAAGCCCATGCCTTCGTGTACCCGCTTTACAACACGGGCTGTAACTTCATCACTCACCTGATCGTGTGCTTTATGCCCCCACCACAGAAGCACATCTGTGGAATTTAGGACTTTTTCTCCCAAACCATGCTGGGGATCGTCACGCAATGTAGCCGTTCGAATAGCGAATCCTTCGCTTGACAGCCCTTCAGCCAATGCCTTGTGTATCCCATCAGGATATACCTGTTTGGCTTCATAATTCAGCTTCTCGTTCAAAAACTCATTCCAAATGGTGACGTTAATCATCAACACTTCCCCCTATTAGGTTAGACCCACCACATCTCGCTCAGCGGCTCTTTAATAAGGACCTGGCGAAGATTGTGGACGGCTTTAGTAAAGCCTTCCTCAACGGACATCAGACCATCCTCGTGCTCAATACTCACTACATAATCGTAACCCACCAAGCGAAGAGCACTAATAATATCCGCCCAGGTTTTGATATCATGTCCATAGCCGACAGTACGGAACTGCCAAGCGCGATCCAGCATATTCGAGTAATCCTGCATATCGGTCAAACCGTATTTATTCACATTAATTGGGTCAATCGTCGTATCCTTGGCATGAAAATGGTGAATGGCTCCCTCTCGGCCCAGAATTTGAACCGCCTGTACCGGATCAATACCCTGCCACCACATGTGGCTCGGATCCAGATTGGCACCAATGACCTCCCCGACCGCTTCACGCAGACGAAGCAAAGTCGCTGGAGTATGAACGGAAAAGCCACCATGCAGCTCCAGCCCGATTTTGATGTGATGATCTGCTGCGAATTTTCCGGCTTCGCTCCAGTAAGGGATAATTTTATTTTCCCATTGCCATTTTAGCACTTCCTGAAAATCATTCGGCCACGGCGCAACAGGCCAGTTCGGATACTTCGCATCCTCATGATCACCCGGACAACCGGAAAAGGTGTTCACAACGGGAACTTCCAGCTTTTCTGCCAAACGAACTGTTTTAAGAAACGTCTCGTGATCGGCCTGTGCCAAATGCTTTTGTGGATGGAGTGGGTTGCCATGACAACTGAGTGCGCTAATGGTTAGTCCACGGGACTCTACTGCTTTTTTGAAGTTTTTGAGCGCTGTTTCGTTGTCCAGCAGTTCATCCGGCTTGCAGTGCTTATCGCCCGGGTTACCGCCTGTGCCGATTTCTACTGCATCCAGTCCTTGGGATGCTACATAGTCCAAAGCCTCTTCCAGTGAACGTCCGCCGAACAATACCATAAATACTCCAAGTTTCAAACGTAATCCCTCCTTTTATTATATGTGAAAGAAGCTGCTTATCTTATAATGATGGCCTATTCAGGTTGCTTGCGGGCTTAATCAAAGTAGACGGCTTTTCCTGTACGTGCCGATTCGTAGATAGCTTCTAAAATTTCAGTAACTACCAGCGCCTGTTCCGGCTTCACAAGCGGCTCTTTATCGTCCAGAATGGCTTCGATCCACAGACGGGCTTCGCGATCCGCTTCGTTTTCCGTTTCTCCGGAGTAAAAGGCTACACCGCCCGCATCCAGATCAATTTTCGTATCAAACAAGCGGCTGTTCTTCTCCCCGTTAATACGCAGACCGTCCTGCATATCGGCTCCGCCCTCAGTCCCGCATAACAGTGTCTTGGCTTCGCCAAATTCTACAACGTTCAGTGCCCAACTGGATTCCAATACAATAGTGGCCCCATTTTGCATGGTAATAAAACCAAAGGCAGAATCCTCCACCTTAAATTCCTCAGGGTTCCACGGTCCAAAGGCATTCGCCGCGTTTTTACGATCTCCGAGTTTATGGAAGGTTGAGCCCAGCACGCTTTTAGGCTTGTAATTATCCATCAGCCAGAGAGTCAGGTCGAGCGCATGCGTCCCAATATCAATAAGTGGACCGCCGCCCTGCTTATCCTCATCCAGAAATACTCCCCAAGTCGGAACCGCGCGGCGACGCAGAGCAATGGCTTTGCCTAGGTAAATCTCGCCAAGCTCTCCTTGCTCGACCAATTGTTTCAGGTACAAGCTGTCATTGCGATAACGGTTTTGATACGCAATGGACAGCTTTTTACCTGTACGGTTCGCAGCATCTAGCATTTCTCGAGCCTGCTTGGCGGTTTTGGCCATCGGCTTCTCGCACAGCACATGCTTACCTGCCTCAAGCGCAGCTACCGTAATTTCCGAGTGCGAGTCGTTGGGTGTACATACATGTACGACTTCAATGTCTTTATTTTCAAGCAGCTTACGGTAATCACTATAAACCTGAGAGCCTTCAACACCAAATTTTCCCGCCGCTTCCTCAGCCCGTTCTTGAATAATGTCACAGAAAGCAACGATCTCTGCACGCTTTTGCTTGGCAAGACTCGGCAAATGCTTGCCAGTAGCAATGCCCCCACAACCAATAATTCCGATTTTGAGTGTTTTAGACATGAATATTTCCTCCCTGAGCTGCGTATTGTTGGAGCCACTTAAAGCTGGTTTCAATGCTTTCGATTGGAGGATTCGAGCTGAAATCCTGTTCCACAACGACCCAATCCACGCCTGCCTGAATAGCGGCGTCTGTAATGGCCTGAAGCTGCACTTCTCCTTTGCCAAGCTCTACGGTAACTGCTTTGTGCTGCTCGTCACGTGCCATATCCTTTAAGTGAATGATAGGCAGGCGTCCGCGATAACGTCCGATGTATTCCACAGGATCATAGCCTCCGTAGTATACCCAACAAGTATCCATTTCGACCTGTAATAAATCAGCTGGAACAGCATCATATAACGCATCAAAAACCGGACGATCAGCGATTTTTTCCGTCAACTCAAAATCATGATTATGGTAAGCCAGAACTAGGCCATGTTCTTTCACTTTTTCACCAATACGATGGAAATTGGCAAAAATCTCATCCCACTGGCGCTGTTCTTCGGTTAAATAAGGAACGATCAGGTACTTGTTGCCTAATTCTTTGTGATAAGCGATCTCCTCATCCAAATGGTCCAGCAGGCAGGTATATTGAATATGAGTTCCAATAACTTCCAAACCCAACTCATCCAAAAGCGCTCTGACATCCTTGGCACTACGTCCGAAAAAGGCATGAAATTCAACCCCTTTATAGCCCAGCTCAGCTACCTTGCGCAACGTACCTTCAAAATCCTGTTCAAGTTCTTCCCTTACTGTGTACAATTGCAATCCTACTTTAGCCATTTCCCTTCACCTCTTCAATTAGGATGGATGAATCGTTATATCTGTTCCATGATACAAATCCTCGTCTGGCTCAAATGTACTTTCCAGCGTAATATGCTTACCTTCCAATGAGGAGCGCTGAAAAGCTTGCATAGCCTCTAATACATGATAGGCCAGTTCCACGTTAGCACGGTGGTTCTTTTCACTGCGAATGGCTCTCACCATCTCACCCGCACCTATTCCGCGTTCGTTCTTCCCACACTCAAATAAAGGTTCCACGAGTTCTGTGGTTTCCTCTCCAGATCGGTGAAGCTTGACATCTCCGTTAAAAAAGTTCGGATCAGGCAGGCTTAAGGTTCCTTCCGTACCATAAATCTCAATACGCGGCAGATCCGACGCCCCCTGAATGTCAAAGCTGGAAATGAGCGTTACAATGGTTCCGTTATGGAAATCCACATCGGACCGCCTCCGGCGGCATAGAAAAATTCCGGATCAGTATGCCACCATTCGGGACCTCTGCCCATAAAGAAGCAGTAGCGGCTACGGGCTGGCCAATCATTCCATTTTGTATGGCATAGCGTGCAGTCTGAATACCTGCACCAAGAAATGTATCCGGGGCACAGCCGACACGCAAGTTTTTTGCCTTGGCTAAATCCAGAACTCGTTTGCCATCCTCCAAGGAAACCGCCAAAGGCTTTTCACTGTACACATGCTTGCCTGCCTCCAGTATCGCATATCCGTTAGTGCATGGCTGCCAGGCACGGTCAGATTAAAAACAAGCTCAATCTCGGGCTGACGAAGCAATTCATCTACTTTGTATGCGTTTTCAGTGTTAAATTCATTGGCCCTCGCTTTGGCCCTTTCCTCCAATAAATCAGCCACGGCCACCACTTCGATAAGCGGACTGTTTTGGAGATTTTCAAGGTATACCGCACTAATGTTACCGCAGCCTATAATGCCGGCCTTCATTCGTTTCACTTCGTCACCCCCCTGGCCTCCAACATGTTCTGTATTCTGCTATAAGCCTTACAGACACAATAGTATTCTATTTCCGTTTCGTTTAAAATGAATAATATGATTAAAACATGAACAATCTGGTCAATATTTGAAGCAGCCATATGCCCAAAGGAGTCATCATCATGTCTATCGTCGAGCCTTGTCAGGTTCTTACCGCAGGCTATTCCTTCCATCGCAAGCCCTTTTATTCGAACCAGCCTGATGGGATCAAAAATTATTTGTTTCGTTTACAAACAGACGGACGCTGCCAGGCCCGCATTAACGGGGAAATGACACGGATTGAGGCGGGTGACCTGCTGCTATTCAATCCGACCGAGCCTTACGAGCTGGACATTCACAGTGAGTTAAATCCCATGGGGGAACAGGTCGTGGAGAGCGGAGATTATCACATTTTTTTTGGAGGCTCCTGGGTAGATGAGTGGTGGCACCATCACAAACGGCCCAACCGCATCAAGGTCCAGCTTACCGAAGCACTGCTTGGCCTATTTCGGCAGCTTGTGATGGAGCAGCGGCGTATTTCTAATCCTTATCCGGAAATATCAAGCTATTACATGCGTATTCTTTGCCTGGAGTTTGACCGTATGCTGTCCGAGTATCCGACTTCCACCCATCATAGTTATCTCGCTTATCAGATTAAAAACTATATTGAAGAAAATGCTTCTTCCAATTTTAAGCTGGATGACGTGTCCTCACACATCGGCATCAGCGTATCCAGAGCTGTACATCTGTTCAAGGAAACATTTAATACGAGTATTATGCAGTACACACTGGATATCAGGCTCAACATGGCGAGGGAGCGCATTATTTTCAGTCCCATGTCTTTGGAACAGGCAGCCGAATCGTCCGGTTTTGCAAACTATACGTATTTTCACCGCGTATTTCGTTCCCGCTTCGGCATGTCGCCCAAGGAATTCAGAGGGATTCACCGCGAGCAATTGTAGTATTGGTAAAAATAAAACCTTGAGAGAGCCTTTCTTGGCTCCATCAAGGTTTTGTTTTGTTCCGATTTCCAAGTCATACTTCTTCTGAGTCTACAAAATATCTACAGTGCAATCGTCAGCATCACTACTGACATTGGTGGCAGTGTAACATCCAAGCTCTGATCTTGCTGCTGGAAGGACGTGAAAGTTTCCGTTTTCACATGCTCCGGCTGATCAAATGTATTGTGTGCCTGCATATCGTCACTGGCGAGAACAACGCCGCTAATTTGCTTAACGTTTTCCAGCCCTCTCAGCTCCAGATTCAAGGAAGCCGCCTCGCCCGGATGGACGTTGCACAAACTCACATGAATAGTTCCGTCCTGCGCCTTGGAAGCGGACACACTCACCTGTGGAATGGAATGCCCATCATATTCATAATTGCCTACGGTTTCATGGGTGGCCAGCGCTTGTGCATCCTGATGCACCTTGAACATTTCAAATACATGGTATGTCGGCGTCAGTAGCATAGCAGGTCCTTCGGTCAGAACCATAGCCTGCAAAACGTTGACCATTTGAGCAATATTCGTCATTTGTACACGGTCATGATGATCGTGGAAAATGTGCAGGTGCAGTCCGGCTACCAGCGCATCACGCATCGTATTTTGCTGATACAGGAAGCCCGGATTGGTACCCGGCTCGGTCAGAAACCAGGTTCCCCATTCATCGACAATCAGTCCGACCCGTTTACCAGGATCATATTGGTCCATAATAGCAGAATGGCGTGTAATCAATTCATCCATACGTAATGATTTTTTCATCGTCTCAAACCATTCCGCTTCATCAAAACCGAGTGCTTGCCGTTTCGCTTCCCAGGTACCCGGGACCGTGTAGTTATGCAGACTCAAGCCATCCATAAGATGCCCAGCTTCACGCATCAGCACTTCGGTCCAACGATAATCGTCCACATTGGCCCCGCCCGCAATCCGGTAGATACGGTTATCACCATAGTTGCGGACATACGTCTGATAACGACGATACAGATCGGCATAATATTCTGGACGCATGTTACCGCCACAGCCCCAGTTTTCGTTACCCACGCCAAAATATTTAAGCTTCCATGGCTGCTCACGCCCGTTTTCCTGCCGCCATGCGGCCATAGGGGATTCCCCGTCAAAGGTCATGTACTCTACCCACTCCGACATCTCCTGCACCGTACCACTGCCAACATTCCCGCAAATATAAGGCTCAGCGTCTAACAGCTCACACAGCTGAAAAAACTCATGGGTGCCAAAATGATTATTTTCAACCACACCACCCCAGTGTGTATTGACCATTCTTTTGCGATTTTCCTTCGGTCCGATGCCGTCCTTCCAATGGTATTCATCGGCAAAACAGCCACCTGGCCAGCGCAACACAGGAATATTCAGCTTTTTGAGCGCTTCTACCACATCATTGCGAATCCCGTCCGTATTTGGAATCGGGGAATCCTGTCCAACCCACAAACCTTCATAGATACATCGTCCAAGATGCTCGGCAAATTGTCCGTAAATATTTTTATTAATAACGCCTTGCTCCAAATCTGTATGCACAACAATAGAACCCTTCATGACAAGCCCTCCTCAAAAATAGTAAAGTTCATTAGACTATACATTTCAATGATTGCGCTTTCATAAAATTAAAAAATATGGCGTATACCTGATTCTCTTTTCCATCTCAACGTTTACAATCATGCAATGTAACAGCTTAGATAGTTAATGTAAATATTAATAATTAAACAAAAATATTTTACATGTTTAATATATTTTATTGCCTTCTATTTGTCAATCGTTAACCCATAGCTCCACCCAAACCAAAAAGTCTGCCCTCAAGGCAGACCATGGTATGTCCACTTTAGCTCGTGATCACAGAAACAGCCGCATGTTCAGTGGAGTCTGAGCCTACTTCATTTCAAGGATGTCCCTTGCCAGCGAGAACCGCTATAGCCGGGACAATTTTGATTGACTGCCAGAGCGCGTACACGGACAATACTTCCGCTGATGCTGCACGTATGCCCACCCATTAACTCATCACATTGCGAACAAGCTAACAGTCTGGCCTCGTACACATCATCGGTCACACATTCCATTCCGGGCCTCATGTTGTTTATAATTCTGGTAATTTGCTCTTCCGAAATAGCGATGTCCCTTTCACACCCTTTACAGGTGTTTGGTGCGGTTATACCTTCCATCATCGGCTTACCCTCTCTTTCAAACAACGTCCTGAGTACATACGGCTGGAGGACCTTATTTCCGTTCCGGCGGGAGCTGGGCAGCCGCTTCAGATACGACCATCGCCAAGTCCTCATTTCCGAACATGGACAGCACTCCTAATACTGTGTCTAGTGGAATATCTCCCGCTTCTTCACGCGATACGGTCAGCTTGCGCACTCGCAGCAGACGCTCATTGCTGTCCTGCTGCGGATAAGCTGCATGATACAGCTCCTCTGGCTCCAGCCCGTGATTGATGCACCATTGCGCAAACACAAGGATCATCATATCCTCTTCCTGCTTATAATTTTCGATGATAGCCTCTTCTAACTGTTTACCGCGGTTGTGCTCTTCCATTCGTTCATTTCTCCTTCAATCTATTTCTCGATGTCTCGACTGCCTTGATGGCTGTCGTTCCTTCTGTATTAGTCATTCAAACGGCTAACGAGTTCGTCCGCCAACATATGACTTTCCAGCACCCTGCCAGCACGCACACTGCACTCCTCTGGACGATGAATGTGCTCCAGAAAATGATTTACCACTCCAGTGAATCCCCGTCTTTCCAGAATCGTGTCCCAGCTTCCGAATGATTGTGAAAATGAGGGTTTATTTTTATGCAAAAAAATAACCTGTTCCATATTGATCACCTCGACGGAACGACCTGCCCCATGCAGCTCCAGCCTCTCCATGTCAGCCCCTGCCTGTCTGTTCATACTGTAGCTACCAGAGGCATTTCCCAAACGTACCGACCCGAATGCAGCGTTCATATATCCTTCACTCGTCGTGTCCAGACTGCTATGCAGCAGCTCATAATCATCGCCACCCAGCCACAATAGCAGATCGAGCATATGAATCAGATCATCATAAACCGTCTGTGCCGCAGGTCTCTGATCATATCCAGTCCGATGCTTGATCGCCGCGCATTGGCTGAAGCCTCCTGCTTCCTCCAGCCACGCTTTAGCAGCTACATAATGCGGGGCAAAACGTCGGTTAAAGCCGACCGCCAGCAGCACAGCCTGTGCCTCCGCAAACGCGGTCATTTCCAGATTTTTACGCACATCATAGGACAGCGGTTTATCCACATACACCGCAACACCTTTTTCAATACACGCCATAACCAGATCAAAATGGGCTTCGGTCGCAGCATGTATGAATACAGCCTCCGGCTCCCATGCCAGCATTTCCTTCACATCCGTCGTTCCTCTCGGCAGCCTGTATTGCTCCATAATGGAACTAACCGGCTCCTGCGAACGGTTCATGAAACCTACAATATCTACACCTTCGTGCGCAGTCAGCAGCGGCAAATACACTTTGCGGGCAATACCGCCCAGACCTGCAATAGCCACTCTTGTTTTCGTTTGCTTATTCATATCATACCCACCTCTGATGACTCATTTCTTCTGTTGTCTAGTTTACATGGAAGTCCGCTGACAAGCAAAGAAAAGAGGCTGCCCCCGATCCAGTTAGACCTGACGGGACAGCCTCTATGCATGAGCGTCCAGCTTCAGCTACGATGATTTCAGTGTGCTTAGCTTAGGCGTGCAGCGCTTGTTTTCTTGTTTTTTCACTTTTTATTTTTTTAACACGCATTCCAATGGCTACGACCAGAACAACGACTAGAACTTCAAATCCGTATTTGACGACCCCATTCGTGAACCAATGTGCAATCAGCGGCTCGGCCACTACCATTTTGGCAGCAGTATAGGCCAGTACAGCAGCTCCAATTGTAATGACCATCGGAAAACGTTCGGTCAGCTTCAAGATAATTGTACTGCCCCATACCATAATCGGAACGGAAATCGCCAGTCCCAAAATAACAAGCAACATATTTCCATGAGCTGCTCCCGCAACGGCAAGTACATTGTCGAGCCCCATCATGGTGTCAGCAATAATAATGGTACGAATCGCGGCCCACATTTGATTGGTTGCAGAGATTTCATGTTTTTTCTCCTCAATCAGCAGCTTGTAAGCGATGTAGATGAGCGCAAGCCCCCCGATTAAACGCAAGCCGTAAATTTCCAGTAAGTACGTGACGAGCAAAGTAGCGATAACACGAATGACAACCGCGCCGACCGTCCCCCAAATAATGACCTTTTTTTGATTGGCCTTCTCGACATTACGGGCCGCCAGACCAATCACAATCGCATTGTCACCAGCCAGCACCAAATCAATGATAATGATTGACAATAGTGCGGTTAAAAACTCGATTGACAAAAAATCCATACGTTTCTCCCACCTTCTTTATTTATTTGTTATACTGTACTTAGTTCTGCGCTTTATACTAAAAAAGCGCCATTTCACGGAATCCGGAAACGGCGCTTGACCCAAACTTAGCATCAAAAAAAGACCATTACCCGGATTCCAAAAATCCTGGCAAAGGTCTTGCTTACAACATTACGTTGCCAATAAAGCCGGGGATTTAAAAAATCCCGTAATGACGACTTTACTCGTTGAGCTACTCCCCTTTGGGAACTATTCTATTAATCGCAGTATAGCACACATTTTTGGGAATGTGAACCCTGTTTTTTTTCTGTATAAGCGACAAGCCGAACAGGGATATTGAAAGAGGTATGTAAATGAAAAAATGGCTACTCGCCGCAGCTTATGTTTCGCTGCTCTGCATCGCGTTTATCTACAGATATGATTGGCTCGCCTGGGCGAACAAGCAAACCTCCTTTCCAGTTCTGCTGCTGCTCGCGTTTCTATTCGCGTTAATTCCATTTGTGCCTTACAAGCTGATCATCGCTTCCATTGCTTATGCAGCAGGTGCCTGGCAAGGCGCACTTATCTGCTGGCTCGGCACTACATTGGCTGCGTTCGTGGTTTACGGGTCGGTACTTACCCTCTTCCGTGACAAAGGACGGGCTTATCTGGAGCGAATTCCAGCGTTGGAGCGCTTGAACCGGGTTATGGAGCGAGAGCCTTTTGCTGCTGTGCTGCTGGCCCGCCTGATTCCGATCATCCCGCAGGCAGCTGTGAATGTATATGCCGGGGTCGCAGGCTTTCCGTTCTGGAGCTTTATGCTGGGTACCGCGATTGGCAAGCTTCCTGCAATTGCGGTATACGCTTATGCAGGCGGGACCATCGCCGAACGTCCGGTCACTGGCTTGCTCATTTTGCTGCTGTATACAGCACTAGTGGGCGGTGGCTTTGTGCTTTACCGCAAAAAGATTCAACGTGTTAATAAATCATAGCTTCTGTGAGCCTGCCGCTAGATCAGTAAGGATGAAGGTGGGCGGTGGCTTTTAGTCCAAAGAAATTTGCAAAGCTGGTTTGTTTCTGTCGTTCCATTGGATTTTGCGAACATGTCGTATATAATTTAATTGTAAGCTATTTAAATAACAACTAATTGAAACTTTCTCAGAATGGAGTGACAAATATGAGCACCAACAATCCAAACACCGTGGAGAAGGCAACTTTTGCAGGCGGCTGCTTCTGGTGCATGGTTTCCCCCTTCGAGGAACTGCCCGGCATTTTAAAGGTTCGATCCGGTTACACAGGAGGACATACGGAAAATCCAACCTATGAGGAGGTATGTTCCGAAACAACGGGGCATGTAGAAGCTGTACAGATTACATTTGATCCGCAAGTCTTCCCATATGAAAAATTGTTAGAGCTGTTCTGGCAACAGATTGATCCGACGGATGAAGGTGGACAATTCCACGATAGAGGTTCATCCTACCAAACAGCTATTTTCTATCATAACGAAGAACAAAGAATCAAGGCAGAGGCTTCTAAAAAAGCGCTTGGTGAAAGCGGCCGTTTTGACAAGCCTATTGCTACACCGATTCTGCCTGCGGCAACCTTTTATGAAGCGGAAGAATATCATCAAGACTATCATAAGAAGAATCCCGCCCATTACAAGCGTTACCGCAAAGGCTCCGGACGTGAAGATTTTATTGAGCAAAATTGGTCGGACAAAATCGACAAGTCTGATCTTAAAGATCGGCTGACGCCTATTCAATACGAAGTAACACAAAAAAACGCGACCGAGCGCCCTTTTCAAAATGAGTTTTGGGACCATAAGGGTGAAGGCATCTATGTGGATATTGTTTCGGGAGAGCCTTTGTTCAGCTCGCTCGACAAATATGATGCAGGTTGCGGTTGGCCCAGCTTTACTCGCCCGCTGCGCAGCTATAACGTCAAAGAAAAAAGCGACCTCAGCCACTTTATGATTCGTACCGAGGTCCGTAGTCGCGAAGCGGATTCCCATTTGGGACACGTATTTGATGATGGCCCAGGTCCTGATGGCCTGCGCTATTGTATTAATTCCGCTGCGCTCCGTTTTGTGCCTCAAGAAGACTTGGAACGTGAAGGCTATGGAGCCTATAAATCATTATTTGAAAAGTAAGTAGACTTCAAAAACATTTAAGGCTGGCCCAGAAATCATCCTTCGCAGATGGCTACGGGTCAGCCTTTTTTTGAATTAAACTGGTGAATTCAGTTTCCGGCTCAGCCCATAATCCATCCAAGCCAGATTGCGAGCGGCACCAATAGCAATTGTGCAAGCAAGGTACCTCCCAGACGCGAAATGATCATCCAGCCGAGGCGCGTGAAACCAACAGCAGCATTCCCGCAACGGTTAAAGCCAATCCAATTCGTCGCGCTCGCAAACCGCCAAGCCGGAGGGCGTAGGACAAGCATTAGAAGGACATAACAAGCCTGCTTCGACCTTTAAGCACAAAAATAAAGCGGTGGACGAGACTCAAAAATGAGTAGACTGCCAGCAGATTTCGGCGATATTTATGACCGGAACGAACGTATTCATTCTACTTTAAAGCCTTCCTGGCCAAGCCTAGATACATCGAAAGGGTGTCACGTAGGAAGATTTCTCTCCTGACGTAACACCCTTTCCTTATTGACGAAGGCTGTGGACGACCGGCACTGTTTTGGCAACTACCTTTTGGACTGGAATAGCCGCAGGCAGCACCTTTTTCACAGGTCGGTGTAGTTGGAACGTTGTCGTCCATGTAATTATTTTTCCGGCGAGCCACACAGCCAGTATGGTAAACATTGTTTCCTTCACAGGCAGATACAACAGCGATAATCCCAATACAATGATGTCACTGACGATAAACACGTTACCGATTTTCCATCCGCGCCACTGGCTGATCAGCAGGGACAAAATATCATCGCCCCCGGTTGCTCCACCAAATCGCAATACGATTCCGGCACCCAAGCCTGTAAGCACTCCGCAAAGCAGAGCCGCTACCAGCAAGTTGCCGTGCAGATCTATAACCAACGTCGAATACTTTTCAAATCCTGCATAAAACAGGGAAAAGGCGACCGCCCCGATCAATGCCAGCAGCATGAATCTTCTGCCCTTCAGTACCCAGGCCAGCAATATGACAGGGATATCAAGCAGTAGCATACTCCAAGCCGGAGACACGCCAAATGCGTAATGTCCCAGCAGGGCCAAGCCTGCAAATCCGCCTTCTGACAAATGATTTTGAGCATTGATGTGATAATACGTAAAAGCTAAAATGCATGTTCCGAGCAGCATGACAGCAATCTGCCTTAATGCTCCATTGTTCACGATAGATTCGTAAGTTTTCCTCATACAGGCTCCCTCGGTTTCTCGTAAGTTTGATGTGGATGAACCCACTCTTACGGAAGCTACCGGGTAAGATGTGCCTGGAGGACTTGGTCCTTCGCATGTACAATCCCCTCTTCCGCAGAGTTGGCTTTCGCAACTTGACGTTACTCCGCGGAAAAGCTAAGTATAAGACAGATCAAATCGTTTCCAAATCGTCCTTTGGGGAAGTATCCTTCGGGGACACATGGTATCCTGATCCTTTCTTTTGTGGAATAAAACTCCGACATTTCTGTGGTACATGTAATTCTATTATTTATTATACCACACCTTACCACCTGCTAAACAGCTTGCTTTTTATGCTGCACCATATTTTTATTTTATGCGTGAGCATGCTTTATTGTATGTGCGAATAACCGCATTATACCGAAGGTTTGGCGGATGCACATACAATGTGCTTATGGCATGGTTTATGCAGGTTTTCAGTGATACTACCTGGCTAATTTGGCTGTTCTGCTTTGGTTGGCCATAAACACCCCTCCGAGTATAAGGAGCAGCCCGGTCAGAACGTTCCAGCCGATGTGTTCATTTAGAAGCAAAAATCCCCATACAATAGCGCTCACCGGTACAAAATAAGTCACCGAGGAGGCAAATTCCGGACTTCCCCGCAAAATCATATAATTGAACAAAATATACGCTACTCCCGATCCCAAAACCCCCAGCCCTATAAGGGAACCCAACACACCAGGGATGAAGACGACCGACAGATCAGGTCGATCCACCATTGCCGTCATGATGCCGCCCCCTACCATCGCACCTAATAGTGTCGCAAAGGTTGCCTGATACATCGACAGATTGGATAAAAACCGCTTGGACAACTGCGTTCCGAAGCCATAGCAGAGAGTCGCAAGCAGCATACATCCAAAGCCGACGGGGTCGACAGAAATAATGGATACAGGATTAATACCCAGTAAAATAACGATTCCTACAAAAGCGAGACCCATTCCAAACCATTGCATTCGATAAAAGATAGCTCCGAAAAAGACAATTCCGACCAACATGGTCCAGATTGGCGTGGTAGCATTCAATACGGAAGCCATGCTGCTGGCAATTCTGGTCTCGCTAAAACTAATCAAGGCCCATGGCAACACCATGTTCACCAGAGCTACGAGAATAACCGATTTCCATGGAATACTTCTGAATACAAATGGCTTGCGCATAAGCAGCATCAACAAAACAATAAACACGAGACCAAAGCTGGAACGAAGAAATACAATAGTCCAAGGTCCTACGTGATGGAGCAATAATACCTTGATAAACAAAAACGATCCACCCCAAATGAGGCTTAGCAGCAGTAGCGCCGCATATAACGAGCGTGACAATATGTATACCTTCTTTCCAATAATTGATGATTGCTTTGGCAAAGGAATAATTTCTATGATGAGGTATAAAAAGAACATTTGTTCTGTATGCTGATTATAATTGTATTCCTGCTATGAGTAAAGGAGATTTCTTATGAAAAAGATACTGGACAACAAGAATAAGGCCCCACTGCCTTCCGAGGAAGACGCAAGGCTGATCAAAACTTGTGTACTTCTGACCCTCGTGCTGGATGTGCTGGAACGGGACATTCGCATTCTGAATGCCTCTGCCTTAAAAATGCCCGATCTATACGTTCGCAGCCTGGCCGGGGTGCAACAGCGTGTAGCTGTTCAATTAGCGGAGACAAAGGTGCGAATGAAACGGCAGGGAGTTAAAATATACAAGGAAACCCGGAATCACGAAGGCGTGGAGGTTCTGTATGTATGCCGTGGCTACCAAAAGCGATTTTTCACGCTTTCCTCCTTTGCACGCAGCGAGGTTCGACGAGAATTGGGACATTATTTAGGAATTGATGTGACCCAAAGCCACTCGACTGTATAGTCTCGTTTACAATCCTTGTACGGTGCGTTTTCCGCGTACCGTTGCTTGTGCGAGCACCTCTTTCTCGTCTATTGTTAGCAACTGTCTTCCGCGCATTAGCACACGCCCATTCACAATGGTCGTATTAACATCCGCGCCGTTTACACTGCTCTATCTGGTGTATTGACTGTAAATGCGGCTTTTGCATATCTATCAGAATGATATCTGCCTTTTCCCCACCTCAAGCGTGCCGATTTCGTGCTCAAGGTTTAGCAGATTGGCTCCATTGACTGTAAGCCATATGCAGCGTCTGCGCAGCAGTTGGATGGCCTGTGCTTAGCTTTTGCAGCCATGCTTTTTGTTCATCTGTCAGATGATGCAGGGCATAACTGCTGACTACAAGGTCAAAGGTCCCGTCCATATAAGGAATCGACATCAGATTTCCCAGCCTCACCTCTACCTGCGGGAATTTACTCCGGCAGCGCTTGAGCATTTCATTCGATTGACGTGAGGTGAAACATGATGCGGGATATAGATAGGTCGCCAGATCATGGATAAATCCAATCCATTTGGCACACATTATGCTTATCTCATCCAAAAAGAAGGTGTTTTCTTGACTGGACATAACCCAGCTTCCTTTGAACTGAACAAGAATATTTCCTTTATCGAGCAAGCCCTTTTTTATACGGATGATTTAAAAAAACAGGCTATTTCGGTTGACGGGAAAGATGGCATTCTTCTTTATATAGACTCACTCGTGGATCAGGAGATCATTCAGACGCATATTCTGGCCACATTATATAAGATAACCGATTCTGGCCCTCATCAAATGTTTACCACCCTGAACAGCCAAAAGGACACCAACCTCCGAAATGCCGCTGATTCGCTTATTGAGGGATACTCCATTTTAATGGTGGATGGCACAGAAGAATTTTATATCCTTTCCTCGGAAAAAACATACGCCCGTAGTACGGATGAGCCGGAGAACGAGGGAATTATCCGCGGGCCGCACAATGGATTTATTGAGCAGTTGTCCGTCAATCTGAATCTTATTCGCAAACAAATCATCAGCACATCGCTGATTGTGCGCTACTTTTATGTCGGATCTAAAACCCGGACCAAAGTCGCTATCATGTATATGCAAGACTTGGCCAATCCTGAGCTAGTGGAGGAAGTGGAAAAAAGAATACAAGCCATCTCCTCCGATCTGGTACTGCCTCCCGGTTTTATTCAGGAATTCACGGAGGACAATCCCTTTTCCCTGTTCCCTCAGCAACTCAGCACAGAACGTCCAGATCGGGTAGCCGCTAATTTAATGGAAGGACGAGTAACTATTTTGGCCGAAGGGAGTCCTACTGCCTTAATCGCTCCCGTCTCCTTTTTTGCATTTTATCAAAGCCCAGATGATTATAACGGTCGCTGGATTATTAGTTCCTTTCTGAGAATGATCCGAATGATGAGCTTTCTAATTGCTTTTACACTGCCCGCTATTTACATTGCAACGATTTCCTTTCACTCAGCCATTCTGCCACTGGAGCTGGCACATACGATCAAAAAATCGCTGGAAAATGTTCCGTTTCCCGCCATTGTGGAGGCGATGTTGCTTGAAGTGATCTTTGAGGTGCTACGGGAAGCCGGGATTCGTCTGCCCAGCCGAGTGGGCCAAACAATAGGCATCGTTGGCGGTCTGGTTATCGGGGATGCTATCGTTCGAGCAGGTCTCGTGTCATACACCATGATTATTGTCGTTTCGTTAACAGCTATCTCTTCTTTTTTGGTACCTTCCCATGAAATGAGCTCAGCTGTCCGCATTCTCCGTTTTCCAATGATGATTGCTGCAGCCTTGTTCGGATATATTGGCATTGCCTTCGGAATGCTTATTCTCCTTATTCACCTTTGTAAGCTGGAAACATTTGGTTTTCCTTATTTTGCTCCTCTGGCTCCTTTCCGGCTTGGCGATATGAAGGATGTTTTTATTCGCTTTCCCATTTGGACACTACAACAGCGGCCGCATGATTCCCGACCCCAAAAAATGAAGCAGCAGAACTACTCTAGGAGCTGGAAACGTCGTGAATAAAGAAAGTACAATTACACAGGGTCAATTGTTTTTTTTGATTATCAAGTTTGAGATTGGCGTGGATATTCTATCACTTCCTTATCAGATGCATTTGTCATCCAAGGGAGGGGGCTGGATATCCGTCATTATTGGAGGCATTTTGATCCAGCTTATCATTTTAATGTGCTGGCTCCTGTTAAGACGTTTTCCCTCCTCCTCCATTTACCAAATCCTCACTCGGATTACTGGTTCCTGGATGGGTAAAATTTTGACGGTGGCTTACATTATGTACTACTTGCTTATGGGAACTTCGGTTCTTGTGAGCGCCTATGACGTCATTAATCGCTGGATGCTGCAAAAAACCCCGCGTTGGGCTATATTGGCTCTGATTCTGTTCAGCAGCATCTATCTAGTTCGCGAAAATTTGAGGACAATTGCCCGAGTGCTTGTTTTGATCTCCTTCCTGATCGTACCGATGATGTTTTTAATCAGTTATGGAATAAAACAGGCCAATCTGCTCTATCTGCTGCCTTTGACTGAGGCTGGATGGCCTCATATTATTATAGGTTCCAAAGAAACACTTTTAGCCATGTTCGGCTTTGAATTCATCCTCGTGGTCTTTCCCATGGTCGAGGGCAACAGTAAAGGGAAGCTCAAGTCGCTCCTGCTAGCTAACGGAGTCGTGGTTCTATTGTATGGTTTCACCATATTAACCTGTACAAGTGTGTTTAGTCCCCAGCAGCTTGATTTGATGCCGGAGCCTGTCATTTACCTGCTCAGATCTATTCCGCTAGGAACGATGGACCGGGTTGATT
This sequence comes from Paenibacillus sp. NRS-1781, assembly GCF_050467745.1. Lineage (NCBI taxonomy): Bacteria > Bacillati > Bacillota > Bacilli > Caryophanales > Paenibacillaceae > Paenibacillus > Paenibacillus sp. NRS-1781. The sequence continues at coordinate 277,548 of NZ_JBITPI010000044.1, read as the reverse complement.
TTATTTTCCTGCCCATCTGGTTAATTTCAATCTTTGGCTCCATAAGCGGTTATTATTATGCAGCGTCCTATGGACTAGGCTATTTGTTCAAGCAGAAAAACCACAAACAAGCCGTTCCTTTCGTAGTATTCGTCTCATGCATTATTGCCTGCATCCCTCAAAAAAGAGAGGATTTTGACCTCTTCGGTACAATTGCCAACAATTCGGCTTATTTTTTCCTGATTGCACTACCTCTGTTGTTGCTGATTGTATCGTATATATTCAACAAAAAGGAGGAGCCCGGAACATGAAAAAAAAGAGGAGAGCACTTGGTATGCTGGCTCTACTCATTTTTATGACTGGCTGCTGGGATCAGGACAGCTTGAAGGATGCCCGGCTGGCAAATGCTTCGGCCTACGATCTTACTCCAGAAGGCATATTGCTGCAAACACTCGAAATTGTAGACGACTCTGGAAATAACCAAGGGAAAAGCACCAATGAAATTCATTCAGGCACCGGAAATTCCGTTCGGCAAAGTACAGACAAAATTCGAGCCAAAGTAACAGGGGATATCCGTTACTTTAAATATGGGGTTACTTTGTATGGCACAAGTTTGGCCCAAAAAGATTTGTATCCATATCTGGATGTCCTGTATCGGGAGCCGGATCATCCAACCTCACATGTAAAGGTAGCTATAGTAGAAGGATCAGCTGGAGAATTAATGAACAAGAAAAGTGTAGGCAGCCTCTTAATCGGCGAATTTATAACGAAAAAAATCCGAAGCCTGGAGGAAATGTGCATATTTCCCGAAGTGACGCTAGAAACACTGCTTCCCCCTATGCTTGATCCAGGGCAGGACTTTGTTCTCCCCTATCTCTCCAAAGATGGAGAAGACATCGTAGCACGAGGGATTGCCTTGTTTCACGGACAAAGATTTACAGGAACCCTTAACGACGAGCAAGGGGTGCTTTATGTCCTGATGACCGGGAAATGGAAGGACACAGCGCGTTTTGTAAAAAGGGTTCACTCGGGACCTGCTAGTGATTTGCAAAACTTTATTACCTATCAGGCTCATATTCGGAACATCAAACGCCAGCTTATAGTGAAAGTTGGACGCGATGGTCAAATTGATGTGTACCTCAACCTGAAGCTCCCTGTCGATGTTGTTGAATACTCGCGGGATCATCTTCAGGATAAGAATAATGTCATGCGCCTGAACCGTCAGCTTTCGGAAATCATGACCCAGGATGCGGAAGAAATTATCCGTACGCTTCAAAAAAGCGGTTGTGATGCCTTTGGCATCGGCAGACAATTGATTGCCCATCACCCGACCTTGTGGAAAAATATGGAGTGGAATGAAGAGTACCCTAATGTTCGTTTTCACCCACAGATCACCGTTAATATTGTTGGGAACGGCATTTTGAATTAGGCCGCTCCCTTTTGTTTAGTTTTTCGGCTGATCAGGTGTTTCGTTATGAATAGCTTCGCTGGGTTTATGTTCTGGAGCTTCATTTTGGGTTACTGGTTCAGAAGGAGCCTCCTGCTTATTTTCAACAGATGGCTGTGAACTATCTGCTGGTGGCAAATCATTACTCTCACCATTCGTATCTATTTCTGTGTCAGGATCAGAAGGTACTGTTTCTTCTGGTAGAATCTCCTTCTGATCCGTTGCAGGTTCTTGTTTCTCCGGAGTTGCTTTATCCTTTGTATCCGATTTGGACGGTACGGCAGGTATGGATGAACGTGTTCGTTGCTCCCTCCCAACTTCCGTTGGCACGTATTTTTGGTTAAACCAGTCTGTCACAAGTTGACCGGATTGACGGGAATAACTTCCCGGCAGCTTACCTGTAAGGCTGGAGACCGTAACTTTTACAACACCTTCCGGCTGTGTAAAATGCTTATTTTTGAAAAGCTGGGGCTGATCCTTGACCGCCTTGTTCATGATAAGCGCCCACACCGATTGTGCTCTGGAGTGCCCTTCTTGAGATAGTGTATTAACCTGTTGACGGTAACCTGCCCAGACGCCGAGTGTAACATCCGGGGTATATCCCATGAACCATACATCGCCAAAATTTTGTGTCGTACCGGTCTTGCCAGCAATATCAATGGTACCATAGCTTTTAAAAGCATTTTGCATACGTTTGCCTGTACCCCTAGGGTCCGATATAACCGTTTTGAGCATATCTGTCATCAAAAACGCGGTTTGCCTGGAATATACACGCTTCGCCTGCGGTTTGAATTGATATACGATCTTGCCGTCGGCATCCGTAATTTTACTGATCAAATGGGGTTCATTGTATACGCCCATGTTGGGAATCGTACCATATGCCGCTGTCAGTTCCTTGACAGATACTCCCTTACTCAGCCCACCCAGAACGCCTGTCTGAGCATGTTCATCCTGCGGCTGAATCGTTGTAATCCCAAGGGAACGTACAAAATTCCAGGCGTTTGGAATTTTAACTTCATATAAAAACAACCTCAGCGCAGGAATGTTGATCGACCGATTGAGTGCTTCACGGGCTGTCATCAGTCCTTCGTACCGTCTGTTATAATTTTTAGGGATATGATAGCCTTTACGTCCGTCTTTCAATACAATTTGCGAATCATCAATAAGACCAGCAGGCTGAGTGTAGCCTTTTTCCAAAGCAGGCAAATAAGCTGCAATAGGCTTCATGGCAGAACCGGGCTGACGCGTCATCTGGGTTGCATAGTTCATTTGCTCAGTATTAAAGTCCCTGCCCTCGATCATGCCGAGTATAGCCCCCGTTTTATGATCAATCATGATGGCAGCAATTTGTTCTAGTCCCTTCTGCTTACTGTATGGAGAAAAGTTTTGCGGATTGGCTGCAATCTGTCTCATATCGTTATAAACTTTCTTATTTATCGTTGTATAAATCCGATAACCGGACCGTTGCAGCTCTTCCCGTGTATTTTGAAGGAGTTCAGCATGCTCAGGTTTGGAAATCTCGGCTGTTGTAATATCCGGATTTTCCTGGAGTGCCAACAACCGAGCGGCCTCCCGCTCCGTCTCCAGCATCAAATAAGGGAATGTATTGTAGCTTTTCTCGCGATGTGGTGCAAGAGTAGCTTTAATATCAAAATGAAGTCCCTCATTATATTCCGTTCGTGTGATTTTACCTGTTGCCAGCATTCTTCCCAGCACGACATGCTGGCGCTCGATAGCTTTGTTGAAGCCTTCTTCATCAAACTTCCCTTTACCGTCAAAAGCTGAATAAACAGATGGCAATTGTGGAAGACCGGCCAAATAAGCCGCTTGAGCAACATGAAGCTTATGTAGATCACTTACATTAAAAATCCCTAATGAAGCCGACTTGATCCCATACAAATTGTAGCCTGCGGAGCCATTGCCAAACGGCATTTTGTTTAAGTATGCCGTTAATATTTTATCCTTGCTCATAAAACGCTCCATACGCAGTGCAAGCAGCATTTCCTTTACCTTGCGGCTGTCCGTCTTATCCAGACTGAGGAAAACTCGCCGGGCTACCTGCTGTGTCAGTGTGCTGCCGCCTGTTTGGCGATTTTCGTTTAGAAGCTTCTGTTTGATGGCGCGAGCCGTCCCTTTTAGATCAACACCCTGATGCTCATAAAATTGGCTGTCTTCTGTTGAAATAAGGGCATCTACGATGGATTGGGGAACATTCTGCAGATCCACGAGCTGCCGATCCTCCTCCATGCGCATTCGTCCAACCGGGGTTACCTGGTCATTAAAAAATACAAAGCTGGTCAGAGCGTTCTCGTTTACCTTTTCATATATCAACTGGCGTGATCGTACAGGTTCATCATGAACCAGCGCTGCCACATAACCGGATATAAGACCTCCCGCAAATAGGACTCCAAGTACGCCCGCTAGCGAGAACCACTTGATATTAATCAGCAAAACTCTGCCAAAAATACGCCACCTGCTGCGTTTTTGAGATGATGGTCGACGTTTTGGGTTCATAAAAATGGTTTTCTCCCCTCAATATGCATTCATTTCCACATGCTTTCGTTCACGATAATATGATACGCCATGTTAGGTTTTTCGTAAACTATAACGTTCCAGAAAATACATTTGGATTAAGAACACTTGTTCTGTATATAATACTACTATATGAATTTACATTCAAGAATATTTTGGAAAGACGATCAGCATACATCTGGAGAGGGGGTTGTGACATTGAACAAACGCGGAAAAAAAACTATATTTTTAGCAGACTGCCAAAGCTTTTATACCAGTATTGAGAAGGCCGACAATCCCGAATACCAGCATAAGCCGCTAGTTGTTGCTGGTGACCCTTCGCTGCGTTCAGGCATTATCTTGGCTGCGTGTCCACTTGCTAAAAAATACGGTATATCTACAGCAGAGCGTCTGGGGGAAGCGATAAAAAAATGTCCTGACCTTACCATTGTACGCCCACGCATGCAGCATTATATCGACGTCTCATTAAAAATAACAGAAATGTATAACGAGTATACGGATTTGGTTGAGGTTTTCAGTATTGATGAGCAGTTTTTAGACATAACCGGAAGCCTCTCCCTGTTCGGAGATCCGGTGAGTATCGCAAGTGAAATTCAACAAAAAGTAATGGCACAGACAGGGGTATGGATTCGCATCGGCATCAGTTCCAATAAAATGCTGGCTAAAATGGCGACAGATATATGGGCCAAGAAGAACGAAAGCGGCATTTTTGTCCTTCCTCCATCCGATATTGCAGCGCTGCTGTGGTCTCAGCCGGTTCGCAGTATGTTCGGTATTGGCTCGCGTATGGAACGGCATTTGGAGAGGCTTGGACTGCACACCATTGGAGACGTCGCACGCACTCCCTTGCCCCGGCTTCAGGACAAATTCCGGTCTCATTTTGGCAAGCAGTCAGATATTCAGGCAGAGGTTTTATGGCGAACTGCTAACGGAATCGATCACAGTCCGGTCAAGCCGGAAACATTGGATACGCCCCCAAAATCCATCGGTCATATGATGACCCTGCCCCGGGATTATGTCCAGTCTGCGGAGGTGGAGACTATCCTGCTTGAGTTGACAGAAGAGGTATGCCGGGACTCCCGCCGCAAAGGATATATGGGCTGGGTTGTGACCGTTCATTGTATATGCAGTCCGCACGAGGCACCGACTGGGTTTTCCCGCCAGATAAAGCTGCCCAATCCTACAAACCGTACCGAAAAGATATATGAAACCGCAAAAAAAATCTTTTATACCTTTTGGAACCATATGCCTGTGAAGCGCGTGGGTGTCACCTTAAGTGGCTTGATGGATGATCAGCTGTATCAGTTGGATTTTTTTGAAGATCAGGAGCGCTCCCGAGCTTTGGAAAAAGTAACAGACACTTTAAAGGATCGGTATGGTCAGGCGATCATCATGCGTGCATCATCGTTAACAAACGCGGGGCAGGCTCTGGAGCGATCCGTCAAAATTGGCGGTCATTATAAATAAAATCTCTCCATTAACACACAGACTATTCCCCGGGGAATTAAATACGAGCGAAGGCTACGGAATACTATGCTTAACAGAGAATAATCGAGAAATAGAGGAGCAAGCAAAAAAGGACCGCCTGACATCAGGCAATCCTTTTTCCAGCTTGGATGAGCATCTAGCATTCAGAGAGATTTTAGAGACATCCTGCGTATGCCCAGTTAACGAAACATCCCCCACAGCTTGATCAGATGGAACGTATTAGACGGATCAATTTTTTGCGCCAGCACGAAGGCCGTCAATTGTTCTTCCTGTGCAGCTGTCAGCCGCTCGTTCAAAATAGTGGAAGTGGACTTCACAAGTTGACGTACCTTGGCTTTGTTTTGCAGGTCCACCTTGGTCACACCTTCGATCTGCTGCTTAACCCGCTCCTTGAGTGTACGATTTTTCATTTTCAACTTAATCCGCTCCACCAGTTGCGGACTGATTCCATATTGCTGATAGCTCAATGTTACCGCACCTCCCATATCATTCGGTCATTCCCAAATATATGACGGTCAGCCTGTCCATTGTGCCTATCTGTTTAAAACTACAAAAAAAACCTTATAATTCAAGGTGCATCAATCGATAAGATCTCCCTGGAAAATCTGCTCTTTTTGCAAATAGCCACGTAATGCTTCATACTGCGGAGATGTCCAAAAGGACGAATCCGCGATCAAACCAGTCGCATCCTCACGTGCCTTTTCCAGTACCTCAAAATCCGCTACCATATCTGCTAACCGAAACACGGGCAGCCCACTTTGCTTGGTACCGAAAAAGTCACCCGGCCCTCTCAAATCCAAGTCACGTCTAGCCACCTCAAAACCATCGTCCGTATCGGTCATAACCTTCATCCGCTCCTGACCCACCTCAGACTTGGGATCAGCGACCAGCACACAGTACGAGGCATGTGCACCCCGTCCGACACGTCCACGCAGCTGATGCAACTGGGACAAGCCAAAGCGGTCGGCATCCATAATGATCATTAGCGTCGCATTCGGCACGTCTACGCCCACCTCTACAACTGTCGTTGAAATGAGTAACTGGACTTCGTTGGCGTAGAAAGAACGCATAACCTCTTCCTTTTCAGCAGGAGTCATTCGCCCATGCAGCAAACCGACGCGGTAACGTGGAAAAGCCTGTTGCATTTGAATATGCAGATCAATGGCATTCTGTACATCCAGCTTCTCGGACTCCTCAATCAATGGGCAGATCAGATAAGCCTGCCGTCCCTGATCTACCTCACGGGAAATAAATCCGAGCACACGATCCATCAGCTCATGCTTTACCCAATACGTAGAAATCGGAATACGCCCCTTTGGCCGCTCTGACAACGTAGAGACATCCATATCGCCAAAAGCGGTGATCGCCAGCGTACGCGGAATCGGCGTTGCCGTCATCGTAAGAACGTCGGGATTATAGCCCTTGCGACGCAATATACTACGCTGATTTACACCAAACCTGTGCTGCTCATCCGTTACGACCAGCCCAAGCTGGCGGAAATACACATCTTCCTGAATAAGGGCATGCGTGCCCACCACAATATCCAGCAGACCCATCTGGAGCGAAGCCAGCAGTTCCTTACGCTTCTTCCCGGTTGTACTGCCCGTCAACAATCCCACGCTAATCCCAAACGGTTCAAATAACTTGTGAAGCGACCGCATATGCTGCTCAGCCAAAATTTCTGTTGGTACCATCAACGCCCCTTGAAAACCGGAACGCACCGTAGCAAACAAGCCGATGGCGGCAACCACGGTTTTACCTGACCCAACGTCCCCTTGAAGCAGACGGTTCATACAATAGGGCGAACGCAGGTCATGCAGTATTTCAAGCTCGACTTTCTTCTGAGCATCCGTCAGTTCAAACGGCAAGGCCCTCACAAATTCGCGAACCGTGGCATTATCCACCGTATGTACAACTCCGTCTGCCCGGCCGCGATTCAACGCACGGAATGCCTGCATTTTTAGCTGAAATAAAAACAGCTCTTCATACACCATCCGGCGACGGGCCTCTTGTCCCTCTCGATTGTCCTGAGGCTGGTGTATATCTGCAATAGCCTGCTTACGCGGCACCATACTGTATTTACGCACAATCGACTCCGGCAAAATTTCGGGAATCATTTCACCAAACTGCTGGAGTGTCTGGTTCATCATCTTGCGCATCCAGGTCTGCGTAATCTTGCCACCTACGGAGTACACAGGCTGAAGCGTTCCCGAACGAGTGACTCCTTTATCGGGAAACTCGGAATCCGAAACGGTCATCTGCATCCGCTTCAGGTCCCATTTGCCGGTCACGACAATTTCGCGGCCTGACGTTAGCTGCTCCTTCAAAAAATGACGATTGAACCATGTCGCTGTAAACATCCAATCCTCAGCCATCAATTTACAAGTCAATCTGGATTTGCGACCATAGCGCTGAAGCACCGGAATGCCCATAATTTTAGCCTGCACCGTGATCTTATCTCCGTCTTTTACTTCACTCAGCGAACGCAAACGGTAATCCTCATACCGGAACGGATAATATTCCAGCATGTCCTGTACATTAGAAATGCCAAAAGCGTGAAGCTCTCCTTCTTTGAGAGCACTCACGCCGTGTATTTGTTTTAAAGGTATTTGATCCAATTGCAGCATATTACCTCTCATCTCCGGCCGGCCATACAAAAATGCCAATCGTTCCTGGCCCTACATGAGCCCCAATCACAGCGCCAAGTTCGGTATATATTCGATCTCCCAGCTCAAAATGCTTTGCCAACTGAGCCTCGAACGCTTCTGCCACCGAGCGATCTGCCGTATGACCCACAGCGATATTAATTTTTTGGCCCTTTAAATCCCGCTCCAGCAGTTCAATAATTCGTGCTGTCGCTTTTTTATGTCCTCTCGCCTTATCAACCGAATAAATAATGCCTTCTTTGTCCATTGAGAGAATCGGCTTAATATTGAGCAGGGTGCCAATCATGGCTGCTGCTTTGCCGATACGCCCCCCTTTTTGCAAGTATTCCAGCGTATCCACCAGAAAATACAAGCAAAGACGTTCCTGACGATGCTCTAAAGCTTGAACGATATCAGCCGGGGAATGCCCGGAAGCCGCCAGCTCTGCCGCATAGACCACAAGCATACCATATCCGTACGAGGCCAATTTGGAATCTAGCACAGTTATTCTGTCTTCATGCTTCTCCAGCATGGATTTACCCAGCAGAGCGGACTGATACGTTCCACTCACGCCAGAAGACAAATGGATGGAAACGATCTGGCTGTCGGGATGTTGCTCCAACAGCGTCGTAAATGTCTCCAAAAAGCGGGCTGGTGAAGGCTGTGACGTCGTAGGCAGCCCATCAGCCCGTACCAGTTCGCTGTAAAACTGCGCAGCAGACATCTCAATGCCATCAAGGTAAGTTGTGCTGCCGAACATCACCGTCAGCGGCACAATGACTATATCGAGACGGTCTACCAGCTCCTGTGGAATATCAGCCGTGCTATCGGTCACAATGATGGTGTTGCTCATCGGTCCGACCTCCTTTTGTGGTGAACTTCTATGACGCTCTACAGCCCATCAAGTTTCCACCGAGAACAGGTAAGGATAAATCGGCTGACCGCCTTCATGAACTTCCACTTCTGCATCCGAGTAATTTTCTTCAAGCCATGCGACGAGCTGCTCTGTATCTCCTTGTTTTGCATCCGAACCTGTGAGAATCGTAACAATCTCATCGCCATTCACCAGCATTTTGGTCAGCAAAAGACGAGATGTTACAATTAACTGTTCCTCGGTAGCCACAATTTTGGAATCCTGAATACCGATATAATGGCCTGCCGTAATGTGCAGGTCATCAAGCGTAGTATCCCGTACCGCATAGGTTACCTGCCCAGATTTCACGCGGCTGACTGCGTCCCTCATGCTGTCCTGATTTGCCTCGAAGGCTTCTTCCTCCTGAAAAGCGAATGCCGCAGCAATGCCCTGAGGAATCGTTTTGCTGGGAATAACCGACACTAGGCGCTCCATCTCCAGCAGTTCACGGGCCTGCTCTGCCGCCAGAATAATATTGGAATTATTCGGCAGGATAAAAATGTGCTGAGCCGCAATCGAGCGAGCGGCATTAACGAAGTCTTCCGTACTCGGATTCATCGTCTGGCCACCGGAAAGGACAACATCCACACCCAAGCTTCTAAAAATATCAGCAATCCCTTCGCCCGAAGCCACTGCTATGAAACCATAGTGTGCCAGCTCATGAGCAGGTGGCTCAGATGGCTCCTCCTCACGTGCAGGCTCTGCTGGTATTTCGGCAAACCACTCAGGCTCAGGAGCGCCATCCATACCCGTAGACAACAAATCACGATGCTGCTCGCGCATATTCAGAATACGGATCTGTGTAATTTCCCCGTAACGAAGCGCCAGATTCAACACTTCGCCCGGAGCCTTGGAATGAACATGAACCTTAATAACATCATCGTCAGAAATAACAATGATAGAGTCTCCATCCACAGATAACGCTTTCCGGAAGGCTTCCTCATCAAAGTCCGTACCTTGGGCTTCTCCCAATTGTCGATTAATAAAAAATTCCATATCATATAAAAATTCAATATTTTCCGTTTCAAGCTTCGCCTGCGCCGAAATCGGTGCATCCGGTGAAGGAGCAACCGCATGCGCTGTCGGTCTCTCGGATATATGAGGAGTATAAGCAGTGCGTACATTCTCCCCTTTTACAATTGGAGCTGTCACCAAACCGCTTCCAAGATGCTGCATGAACCCTTCATAAATATACACAAGTCCTTGTCCACCCGAGTCCACAACCCCTACTTGCTTTAGTACCGGGAGCATGTCCTGCGTCATGGCAAGCGTTTCCTTCGCTTTGGCAAGCACTTCTTCCATCAGTTCAGTAATGTCATTTGTCCGGCGTGAAAAAAACACAGCATGCTTGGCCGCTTCCTTCGCCACGGTAAGAATTGTACCCTCCACCGGCTTAACCACCGCCTTGTAGGCCGCATCCACCCCGCTCTGCAATGCCGATGCGAACTGAAGGGTATTCATTTCCTCGTATGGGGCAGCGTAACGGCTAAAGCCACGAAACAACTGAGACAGGATAACCCCTGAATTGCCGCGGGCTCCCATCAGCAAACCTTTGGATAATATGCCGGACATGACACCGATGGAGGAAGAATCCCCCCTCATTAATTCTGTTACGCCCGCGCTCATCGTCAAATTCATGTTAGTTCCTGTGTCACCGTCCGGCACCGGAAATACATTAAGTGAATTGACGTGTTCCGCATGCTGCTGTAATTGTTCCGCCCCGGCTAAAACCATTGCGGTAAAATCTGTTCCATTCAAAGAACGATTACTCAAGAGAATTCCCCTTCCTAGCTTAATACAGTTGTTTTGCCATCAGCCTTCCGCACCATCATGTTCATCTGTGCGGACAGGTTTAATTGAATTATACTAAAGCCAGACGACGAATACGAATATCACACTTTCGTAAGCTTTTCGTACTCACGGCCTGATCAGCCTTCCACAGGTCATATATATGAAAAACCAGTCAACCACCCGACACTGAAACATCGGCTGGAATGATAAATATGGTTCCGCCTCTGATCTATCCGGCATGACTGGAATAAGATTTCACATTCCAACTATTACAAGAATAATCGCAGCAATAGCTATCCCATATTGTACTATAATGCGTAAGAGAAATAAATAAAGTTTTTGAATTGGTTGACGGAGCTTTTTTGACTATGATATTATATATAAGTATTGTTTTGTTCAGGTTAGTGACTTACAAAGTCCGACTGACCCAGTCGGCCTGAAGAGCGACCCGTTCCATACGGAACTTGGTTATTTTCAGAATAGGAGGTGGAATCATGTCTCGTAAATGTTCTGTAACAGGCAAAAAGCCTGGCACCGGTAACCACGTATCTCACGCTAACAACCGTAATCGCCGTACTTGGGGCGTCAACGTACAGAAAGTTCGTATTCTCGTTAACGGTAAACCGAAACGCGTTTATGTCAGCACTCGTGCATTGAAAGCCGGTAAAGTGACTCGCGTGTAGTCGCAAAAAAATAACGTTATAAACAAAAGGCACCTCGTTTTAAACGGGTGCTTTTTTGGTTATTCAAAATGTTACGTCCATTCGATCCATGATGTCAAAATGTCAGGCATCTTCCCGCGCGTTCCTGCCGTTTAATGCCGAGCTATCTGTCTGTTATTGTGCCCGGGAAGCATGCCCCTGCGTACCTTGCCTTCATTTTGCATCCTGTGTGTACGTTACGTGAAATTCAGCTTTTCTGGAATGTATTCAGAATGGCTTTGACGAATCCACCCAGAAATCTTGGTAGCTTGATTGTATAAAACTTCATGCTTCACCCTCCCCATCATCCTCGTGCATCCATTCTCTGTAGTTTATGCAACCTATCAAGGGTTGTTGCCATACAAAAAAAAGGCTACATGAGAATCCCGCTCATGTAACCATATTTATGCACATCCATCCCATGCTATACCATTAGACAAGCCCACGGGCATACAGATATGCTGAGAGTATGAAAATAAATAGGATATAATAAAGCACGCTGCTTATTACAAAGCCGATACGCAAACCGCGCCGTTCATTTTTACGAAAATAAAACAACACAATCAGAACGGCAACGAGTGAAAGAAGGGCATTCCAGGGAGCCTTCACCAGTGAGAAGCAACTTAGGATCACACCTGTCGCCATACTCGCCACCGTCATCCACAGCGCTTCGGTCAGCTTCACTCGGATAAATGAGCTGCACTGTCCCGAATAGAAGCAATAGCCGCTCCACGATCCGCTCTGCCGAATACCGCACTACCTGCCACCAGAACGTCAGCACCTGCTTCAAATACGGCTGGTGCCGTCTCCTCGGCAATGCCACCGTCTACCTCGATATGTACATCTGGACGGCCGATTTCATTCAACCATGTGCGAATCTGTCTGATTTTATCCAGCGTCTCCGGAATAAAAGACTGTCCTCCAAACCCAGGGTTAACTGTCATAACCAGAATCATATCTACATTTGGCAGCACTTCCTTGATCGCATATGGCGAAGTGCCCGGATTGAGGGCCACACCCGCAAGAGCACCTTGCTGCTTGATCAAATGAATAACCCCGTGCAGATGAACACAAGCCTCGGCATGAACGGTGACGATATTAGCTCCTGCCTTCACAAAATCGCCGATGTAACGTTCAGGATGCTCAATCATCAGATGAACATCCAGAGGAAGACTTGTATGTGGACGAATAGCCTGAACGATAGGAGGCCCTAAGGTAATGTTGGATACAAAATGACCATCCATAACATCCACATGAATCCAGTCTGCTCCTCCTGATTCAGCTTCCGCAACTTCACTGCCCAAACGGGCAAAATCAGCGGATAAAATCGACGGTGCTATTTTTAACATAGGCTCAGTACCTCCGCTTTTTTTCTTTTAACTCCTTATAAAACTGTAAGTAACTATCATACCGGCCCTGCGAAATATGTCCTTCTGACAAGGCCTCTCTCACTTTACAGTCAGGTTCGTGAATATGGGTACAACCTCTAAATTTACACTCATCAGCGTACGATTGGAATTCACGGAAACATGGGGATAACTCATCCACCCCCAGCTCCAAAAAATCCAGCTGGCTGAAACCCGGTGTATCTGCTACAAAACCGCCATTGTCGAGTGGAATTAATTCTACATGACGAGTCGTATGCCGTCCTCGGCCCAGCTTATTGCTAATGGCACTCGTCTCCAGCGTTAGGCCCGGTTCCAGCGCATTAAGCATGGAAGACTTCCCGACACCTGACTGTCCGGAAAACACGCTAATTTGACCCGCCAGCAGCTTCTTAAGCTCAGCCGTACCTTCCCCGGTACGAGCACTCGTCACCAGCACCTCATAACCAATCTTCCGGTACATTTCCTGAACAGCCAAAACCGTCTCATCCTCTGAAGGACTGCCCTCATACAAATCGCGCTTTGTCAGACAGATAATCGTATCCAGCCCGGCGTGCTCAATATGCACCAAAAATTTGTCCAGCAGAGGCAGATTTAAATCCGGCTCACGCAGGGAAAACAACAATACGGCAAGTGTAGTGTTAGCCACTGGCGGGCGAATGAGCTCCGTCGTGCGCTTCCGAATCTCATTAACCATACCTTCCCCGTTTTCAGTCAGTTCGTAAACGACCCGGTCGCCGACAAGCGGCGTAATCTCTTTTTTCTTAAAAATTCCGCGTGCTCTGCATTGTACCGTAGCTTCGCCGGATACCGGCCGCCCATTCTGATCCAGACTGGAGACATAATAATATCCGCTGAGCGCCTTGACGATCAGACCTTCAGGCATGTGTGAGCCTTCCTCCTTTATATGTTTAAGTTCCAAAATTGGGATGGTGAAAACGAATAACGTATGGTAATACTGACCTCTGGCAAGATTACCGATGCTTTACAGCCTCAATGACTTCACCCTGTTTTTTGTGGAGGCCCTTTCCCTTACCTGGATGGTTTGTGTGTTTAGCAGCAAACTCACCACGCGCTAGGCCCGTAGAACCCGTTTCGGGGGCAAGAGCAGACGGTTCACCGTTACTATTGGTACCATCCTGATTGCTTGGGTCCCCCCCGGTATTACCATCATTTGAAGTATCCCCGCTATTCCCTGGTTCGCCACTGCCATTCTGTGAAGAAGTACCATCTGGCATATCTGTCGGTGTAGTACCAGCAGGCGGAGCGATTTGAGGCATCGTCACCGTGCCATTCTTTGCATCAATATAAGAAACGGGATACGTATCGACAAATTGTCCATCTCTGTATACAGAGACCACACTATCCTTGTTCGGAGCTAGCAACAGATTAATAGTGAACACTTGTGTCGTATTAATCGTACGGCTTCCCCATTCCTGATTTTCTCCGCGTGCATCCGTATAAGTAATACGAATCTTGCTGTTTTTACCCTCTTCCTTCGGCGCGACTGGCACATCAAATGGCAGCGTAATCGCTTCTGGCGGATAACCAGTGCTTACATAAAACGTAATTTCTGTATTTGGAGGCAAATCACTGCCAGCCTCTGACGGCCACTGCTTGGTTACTTTTCCTTTTTCCTGCTCATAGCTGAATTCCTCTTTAATCGAGCCAACCTTCAAGCCCGCCTTTTTGACCTCATTTTCTGCTTCCTTCTGTGTATGCCCGACCAGATCTGGCATTTTCACTGTAGCAGCGCCCTTGCTGACCGTCAGCACCACCTGTACCGTATCCTTATCAAAGGACTCATTCGCCGCCGGGGTCTGACTAAGGACGGTTCCTTCCGCCTTGTCACTGAACTGCTCATTCCGCTGAATCTGTGTCTCCTTAATTTGCTGGGAGGTCAACAGCTTGACAGCATCATCATAGCTCTGCCCTTTAACATCCGGCATCGGGGTAAGTGGCTTGGCAATCCCGACTTTCAGCTCAATTTCTGTTCCCTTCTTAACCACAGAATTCTCTGGATAGCTCTGATAGAAAACAATTCCAGGCGCAACCCCATCCTTATACTCACGCTTAATCGGATCCCTAATAACCAACCCGGACTTACTGATCAGCACTTTGGCCTGATCCTCGGTTTTGGTCAACACATTCGGCACTTCAACGTCAGGGACGACGAGCAAATTTTGCACATAGTACACTACGCCCCCCATGCAAAGAAGTAACACAAGCACCAGCGTTATCCATAAGATCGGCTTTTTTTTACTTTTTTTAGCCGTCTGCTTGCTCTGAGGCTTTTCAGAATTTCCAGATTGTGCAGGCACGTCGTCTCCATTGGAGGACATTCCCATTTGCTGAGGCTTAATAGCCGGAATAACCCGTGTTTGATCCTCATCGTCCAAATGTGTAAATTCCAGTTTGGATTCATTACGTCGTCCTGGCAACAGGCATGTCTCCAAATCTTTTAACATTTCATCCGCTGATTGATAACGTTCCTCCGGATTTTTGCGCATGGATTTTAAAATGACGTTTTCCACACTTTGCGGAATCAGCGGATTAATTTTGCGTGGTTCCTCAAACTCCTCTTGCAAATGCTTAAGTGCTACACTGATCGGGCTTTCCCCCAGAAAAGGGAGTTGCGCCGTCAGCATTTGGTATAAAACAATCCCAAGAGAATATAAGTCCGATTTCTCGCCGGTGACGATTCCCTTCGCATGCTCAGGTGAAAAGTAATGGACGGAGCCCACGACAGAGCCTGTCTGGGTAATCGTCGTTGACGTGACAGCTCTAGCAATCCCAAAATCGGTTACCTTAACCCGTCCGTTGCGCCCGATCAATATGTTATGCGGTTTAATGTCCCGGTGAATAATTTGATTTTGGTGAGCATGTTCCAGCGCATCACAAATTTGAGAAGCGATTCGTACCGCTTCATCCACTTGCAGCGGAGCACGTTCCTTAATGATTTCGTTCAGATTTTTGCCCTCCACGCACTCCATTACAATATAATGGATTTCATCCTCTTGGCCGACATCATAAATACTGACCACATTCGGATGGGAAAGCGAGGCCGCAGACTGCGCCTCACGCCGAAACCGGCGAATAAATTCATCATCATGAACAAATTGCTGACGCAGCACCTTGACCGCCACATTACGATTCAGCAAAATGTCTTGAGCCCTGTACACCAGCGCCATACCGCCGCCGCCGATACGCTCAATAATTTCGTATCTTCCCCCAAGCAGGTGCCCGATCATGCGTCACACCCCTTTTCACTCAACGAAACTGTGTCATCGGGCAATTCAAACAAAGCTACCGTGATGTTATCGTCGCCTCCGGCAAGCAGTGCCAGATGCAGCAGACGATCTGCTCGTTCCTCCAGAGGATTCTCGGCGGCACCTACTACTTTACTAATTTGCTCCTCTGTCACCAGATTGCTTAGCCCGTCGCTGCACAGTAACAGTACATCGCCTTTTTCCAGGGAAATGGAGTCCATATCCACCTGCACCTCGGAATCAGTACCCAGCGCCCGTGTTAACACATTGCGTCGAGGGTGGTTCTCCCGCTCTTCCTTGCTGATCTGGCCATTTTTGAATAACTCATTGACCAGCGTGTGATCTTCCGTAATCTGACGTACCGCCCCTTTAGAAATCACATAGGCACGGCTGTCCCCGATATGTCCGATAATCCCGGAGGCATCGTTAAGCAAAACGGCTACAACCGTTGTTCCCATATTATGATACTTGTCATCGTGGGCAGCCGTCTGGAAGATGACTTCATTAGCATGCAAAATAGCGTCGCTAAGCGCCGCTGTCAAAGAATGCGCGGATAACCCGCTCTCCAGCGTCACCAAATCAGCGGCAAGTGTCTCAACCGCAAGGCGGCTGGCCGTATCACCGGCCAAATGCCCCCCCATGCCATCGGCAACAATTCCAAGAATGTATCCCTGCTCCAAGTGCCTGATCCAGGCAGAATCCTCATTCACCGAACGTACACGTCCGACGTGGCTGACATGAACTGTTTTGATCAAATGGTCTCACCCCAACTCCATATGCTTTGCACGCAACTGGCCGCACGCAGCGGCGATATCATGACCCTGCTCGCGCCGGATCGTCACATTGACGCCTTTCTCGGCAAGAATGCGCTGGAAATTAAAAATATCGCTGCGCGATGTGCGCACATACTTGCGCTCAGGCACATGGTTAACTGGAATCAGGTTGACGTGGCACAGCATGTCCTTCAGCACGTCCGCCAGTTCTTCAGCATGTTCCGCCTGATCATTCACTCCACCAATCAAGGCATATTCAAACGAAATTCTCCGGCCTGTTTTAGCAAGATAGTAACGAAGCGATTCCATAACATCCTGAAAAGGATAACGCCGATTTACAGGCATCAGCTTGGAACGAAGCGCATCATTAGGCGCATGAATGGATATTGCCAGATTAATCTGGGTATCCTCGTCCGCAAATTTGTAAATATTCGGCACGATACCGCTGGTCGACACCGTGATGTGACGCTGACCAATATTCAGACCCTTTTCATGAATCATCGTACGCAAAAATGTCATGGTCGCTTCATAGTTTTCAAAAGGCTCACCCGAACCCATAATGACGATGCTGCTCACACGTTCATTCGTCTTATCCAAAATTTTCTGTGCCTGAACGACCTGCGCGGTAATTTCGCCGGCGGTCAGGTTACGTTTGAGTCCGCCAAGCGTCGAAGCGCAAAATGTACAGCCGATCCGGCAGCCCACTTGAGTCGTTACACAAATACTGTTTCCGTAATTGTGTCTCATAATAACTGTCTCGATAGCATGATCATCATGCAGACCAAACAGGAATTTTACCGTACCGTCCTTCGACTCCAGCTTTGTAATTTCATGAAGCGTCACAAAGCTGAACTGGTCCTCAAGCTTCTCTCTCAGCGACTTGGACAAATTCGTCATCTCACTGAAATCATTGACCCGCTTCACATACAGCCAATCAAAAATTTGTCCTCCGCGAAAAGCAGGCTCGCCATTACGCTTGGCCCAGTCCTGCAACTCCTCCAGAGTTAAATCATATATAAAAGGTTTCATCAATGTTTGCACCCGTTCCTTCTTCATTAAGTTCTGTTTCATTCTCACAGACAGTGTTTTTCATTCTTCCTATTTTAGCACAAATCCCTGAGGGGGTAAAAATTTTTCCTCCCAATGCAAAAACCGCCGGATGATGCCCGGCGGAATGTGGAAATGTTGGTGGTTGACTGCCTTCGGAATTCTTACGACTATTTCATCCGGCGTAAACGCGCGATATAAAATCCGTCGCTGTGAAAATGCTGTGGCAACAGCTGTATCGTGCCGCGCTGTGCATGATCCATGCCATCAGCTACGTCTGATAAGAAATGTCCCTCTGCCAGCTCATATTCGGGATGGTCACTTAAAAAACGGGTGATTTGCCCTTCATTTTCATCTGGTTCAATCGTGCATGTACTGTACACCAGAATACCGCCCGGCTTCAAAAGCCCGGCTACGCTGTCCAGCAGTTCATGCTGGAGCTGCGTGATGTCACGAACATCCTGGATAGTTTTACTCCAGCGCAAGTCAGGCTTGCGGCGGATCACTCCAAAACCGGAGCATGGCGCGTCCAGCAAGACGCGGTCAAATGATGCCGGAGCATAACGATTTTTCAGCTCAAGTGCGTCCCCGGTGACCGTTTCCACGGCATCCAGCCCTAGCCGATCTGCCTGTTCCTGGATTAGCCGATGTTTGTGAGCATGCAGATCGTTGGCGATAATCCGGCCCTGATCCTTCATTAACTCAGCCATATGAGCTGTTTTGCCGCCTGGAGCAGCGCAGCAATCCAGTACCAGCATATCCGGCTCAGGCGCAACCGCCTCGGCGACGAGCATGGAGCTTTCGTCCTGCACGGACAGCAAACCGTCTGTATACCAAGAAGTGAGCGCCATATTTCCGCCGCTGCGAACGACAATTCCGTAAGGGCTAACCCCCGATGGAACAGCATCCATCCCTTTCGCAAGCATCTCGTTCAAGAGTTGATCACGACTGGTCATTGTCGTATTCACCCGCACGCTGACCGCAGGTGGCTCATTATTAGCGCAGCAGATGGCTTCCGCAATATCCACACCGTATTGCTTAATCCAGCGCTTGACCAGCCACTGCGGATGGGAATGCTCCAATGCAATCCGTTCCTCGGCTGACAGCCCGTCCGGAATGCGCAGCTTGTCTGGCTCACGCAGCATGCTGCGCAACACGCCGTTGACCATCCCTGAAATCCCCTGGTGTCCGCGACGCTTGGCAATGGTCACTGCTTCACTAACGACTGCATGATCCGGAATCCGATCCAGATATACGATCTGATACACACTCATTCGCAGCAACGAACGTACCCAAGCCTGGAGCTTGGCCGTTCCTTTCTGAACAAACTTGTTGAGAAAATAATCCAGCGTATTCCGGCGTGCAACCGTACCATATACAAGTTCCGTGGCCAAGCCAGCGTCACTCGCGGACAAGCCCGCCTGTTGAAGCCGACGGTTCAGCTCAAGGTTGCTATATGCACCCTCCTGCTCAACTCCCGTCAGCACGTCCAACGCAACTTCCCTAGCCGTCTGGTTACGGGTCTTGCCTGCTCTTGCACCAGCGTCCCTGCCATGGCCTCCCTGACGGGAGTGACCGCCGCTCACCCGAGCACCGTGCCCAGCTTCATCTGACCGCCACGAGCAAAGTTCCCGGCTTCCATAACCTTCTTGCCTGCCGGCTGCACCTGTGTCAGCCAGAGCGTGCCCTTGCCCGTCTGCACCTCAATACCATGTGCAGTCAATTGCAGAACTGTCCCGGGTGCTGGAGCATTTGCACCAGCCGCTTCAATATGGATGGAAGGCTGCTCAGCCGCCCATATTTTAAAAACATTTTCTTCCCACAGCGTAAATGCACCTGAAAACGGAACCAGCCCGCGAATCCGGTTGTATATTTGTTGCGCACTGTCATTCCACGGAATACGCTCATCGTCGCGGTTCAGGTTCGGAGCATAGGTTGCCTCAGCATCGTTTTGCGGCGTACGACCCGATTGCCCTGCCAGCAGCTTGGGCAGCTCATCCTGTAAAAGCTTCGACCCAGCTATGCTCAGCTTCTCAAAAATCGTACCGGATGTATCCTCCGGTTCAATAGCAACCTCTACCCGGGATATCATATCGCCGGTATCCAGTCCTTCCGCCATATACATCAGTGTCACGCCCGTAACGGTTTCGCCGTTAATAATGGCACGCTGGATTGGCGCCCCTCCCCGATAACGGGGAAGCAGCGAACCATGTACATTAAGACAGCCGAAACGGGGCAAGTCCAATACGGATTTAGGCAAAATCTGCCCATAAGCCGCTGTCACGATCAGATCCGGACGCAGCTCCGCCACCTGAGCCACCGCATCCGGCTGGCGTAAGCGGGTTGGTTGAAGCACGGGCAACCCGCGCTTCTCCGCCGCTTCCTTGACTGGTGTAGGCGTTAATATTTTTTTCCGTCCCTGCGGCTTATCCGGCTGCGTAATGACACCTACTATATTATAGCCATTGTCCAGCAGCATGTTTAACGAAGGCACAGCGAAATCGGGCGTGCCCATAAAGACGATACGAATGTCCTGACTCATCGAACCTCACTCTCCTGTCTGACGGTTCGGTCCTGGCTGTTCCGGAGCAACCTCATATACTTTTTCCGCAATATCCGTAAATAAAACTCCGTTCAAATGGTCAATTTCATGTTGAAAAGCACGAGAAAGCAATCCTGTCGCTGTAACCGTAATCGCCTTACCCTCACGGTCCAGCCCCTTGACGGTAACCTTCTCGGCACGACGTACATCCCCATTTAACCCAGGAATACTCAAGCAGCCCTCAGCACCAAATTGCTCGCCTTCTTCGGACACAATTTCAGGGTTAATCATTTTAATTAAACCATGCTCATCCCCGGCATCCACAACGATTAGACGCTTCAAAATACCTACTTGTGGAGCTGCAAGGCCCACTCCCTCAGCTTCATACATGGTATCTGCCATATCGTCGAGCAGCTTTTGCACGTTAGGCGTAATTTTAGTAACTTCCTTTGCTACTTTGTGCAGTACATCATCCGGTTCCAACACTATAATTCTAATTGACATGACAATAGAACACCTTCCTCTTTATCCTTCATTTGAGCTTCGTCGTATTCACAACAAGCGCGACTGCTACATTATCCTATGTACGGACGGCTTGTCCGCATTAACTGTACCGAAAACTTTTGCGCATACGCTACATAAGCATTTGCGGATCGACATCCAGACTGACCAGCAGCTTTTGGGCCTGTGCGGATTCCGCCATTTCATCAGCTACCTGCTGGGCCAGACCAATTGCGTCTATATTTCCACGCCATTTTATCATACATTGAAATCGGTATCTATTCTTGATTCTCGAAATCGGTGAAGCCACGGGTCCCAAAATGTCAAGCACATCCGATGTAAGCCGGTCCATATTGCCCAACCAGCCCCTTTGTTTTGCCCTCCCCTGTAGAGTAGCTGAATAGTTCTCAGCCAATCGAACCAGTACCGGGAGCTGTTCATGAGAAAAAGTCACCAAAATGAGACGGCAATACGGTGGATAATGTAGATTACGGCGGTGTTTTAACTCTTCCCTGACAAAAGAACCGTAGTCGTGCCGACTCGCGTGAATAACCGAATAATGCTCCGGCGTATAGGTTTGCACGAACACTTCCCCAGGCAATTGATGCCTCCCGGCGCGTCCAGCTACCTGTGTTAACAACTGAAATGTCTTTTCAGCAGCCCGAAAATCCGGTAAATTAAGCGCCGAATCCGCAGTGATCACACCTACCAGCGTTACATCCGGAAAGTCCAGCCCTTTGGCAACCATTTGGGTGCCGAGCAGTACATCCGCTTTTTTATCACGAAATTGCTTGAGCAGCTTTTCATGGGCATTTTTCTCCGTCGTTGTATCGACGTCCATCCTCACGACACGTATACCGGGAAACAGCTTTGCCAGTTCCTCTTCCACTCGCTGAGTACCTGTGCCAAAGTAGCGAATATGCTCACTACCGCATTCCGGGCAAACCTGAGGCACGGACTCAGAATAACCGCAGTAATGGCAACGTAAATTGTTTGACCGCTGATGATATGTGAGCGAAATATCACAATGCGGGCAACCCGCCACATAACCGCAGCTACGGCACATGACGAACGTGGAATGTCCGCGCCGATTCAGCAGCAATACGGTCTGTTCCTTGCGCTCCAGCCGCTCTGCGATTCCGTTATGCAATGCGCGGCTGAACATGGAACGGTTACCAGCACGTAGTTCCTCGCGCATATCCATGATATGCACCTCGGGTAATGAGTTCCCTAGTGCGCGAGTCTGCATTTCAAGCAGCAACGGCGCAAACTCGTCATTGCTTTGCGAGCGGGCCGCGTAATAGCTCTCCAGCGACGGCGTAGCCGAGCCAAGAATAACCACAGCCCTATGCTGATGGGCTCTGCGTACAGCCACGTCACGCGCGTGGTATTTGGGTGTCTCTTCCTGCTTATAGGAGGTTTCATGCTCCTCATCCATAATAATAAGGCCAAGTTCACGAAAAGGCGCAAATACAGCCGAACGGGCGCCAATCGCCACCTTCACACGGCCTTCGCGTATTTTGCGCCACTCGTCGTAACGTTCGCCTCCGGACAGTCTGCTGTGCATCACCGCGACCTGATCACCAAAGCGACCTTTAAAACGCTCTACCATTTGCGGTGTTAACGATATTTCCGGAACAAGCACAATCGCCTGACGATTCTGCTCAATACAGCGTTGAATCGTCTGTAGATAAATTTCCGTTTTACCACTGCCCGTAACTCCATGCAGCAAATAAGCTCCTTGCTCACGCGTATCCAGCTGCCGGATGATCCGTTCATACACATATTGCTGCTCTTCGGTGAGCGGCAACGGCTTCGTAGGCTTGAAGTTTCTACCCCGATAAGGGTCGCGGAACACCTCTACATCCTCAAGCACCGCATAGCCCTTATCCTCCAGCGCCTTGACCGTTGCGGCTGATACACTGAGCGAGGTCATAACTTCCTTCAGCGGCAGGGGCAGAAACTCGCTACGTTCCAGCAAAAAAGCAAGTACCTCCCGCTGACGCTGCGCTTTGGCGGAAAACTGTTCCAGCGCCGCTGATGCCTCTTCTATGCCGATAGCCAAATCCACGGCCTTCATGGTCTTCTTGCCAAGCTTGTCCTTAATAACCTGACTCTCCTGAAGCACCCCCCGGCGCAACAGCGATTTAATAATCTCTGCTTCTTCGGGGAAACGGCGGCTTAGCTGCTGAAGCGGGACTTGCTCCTTCTCCTGAATAAAGCTGACAATCTGGCGTTCAGCCGGGTCACTCATACCATCGTCGGTCAGAAGAGCCCATTCGGGTTCTCCCCTCATATCCGGCCGCATGGCTCGATGTGTATCTGCATCTGAACTGTAATTCAAAACGTCAGCAGCAGGCAGATGATCTGTGAACTCATGCTGCTCAGCGATAGAAATATAACGTTCGGCCTTGCCCTTTAACGCTGTAGGAATCATCACTTGCAGCGCCATAATTTGATTACAGGCATAGCGTTCGCTTATCCATTTACCCAGTTCTACCAGATCCGGAGACAGGGGCGGTACCAAATCCAGCAGCTCCTGTATCGCCCTCATCCGATATTTCGGCGGCTCCTCGGCCGGTACTACCGAAATGACAAAAGCCTGCACCGTCCGTTTGCCGAACGGCACTGCAACCCGGCTACCCGGCTCAATCCATGGCCGCATCGACTCAGGAATCAGATAATCGAAAGTACGATCCGTATCCTTGGCGGGCACATCTACAATAACTTTGGCAACTAAATTGCCTATTTCCATTAATGCAACACCCCACCCATACGTCCAGCCGCTATCGTAAGGAGCTTACGCGCTACTTCTTCCTTTGACTGCATAGGAATACGTTCTACCATTCCGCCACGGTCATAAATGTGTACAGCGTTCGTATCGACGCCAAAGCCTGCACCGTCAGCGGTCACGTCGTTAGCTGCGAGAAGATCACAATTTTTTCGCTCCAGCTTATCCATGGCATACGTCTCCAGGTTCCCAGTTTCCGCAGCAAAGCCGATTAAAAATTGATGCTTCTTGCTCCGTCCAAGTGATTCCAGAATATCAACATTCTTCACTAACTCCAGCGTAAATGTACTATCCTTCTTCTTGATCTTGGTCAGTGCCACCTCACGCGGTCGATAGTCTGCAACCGCAGCAGCCATCACGACCAAATCGCTCTCTTCCCACTGTCTGAGCACAACGCTATACATGTCGTCAGCGGACTGAACTTTTTCAATCGAAATGCCCACAGGAGGCTCCGCGCTTGTATTAGCAGCAATCAAATGCACATCAGCACCCAACTCCTGAGCCACTTTTGCGATGGCAAAGCCCATTTTACCGGAAGAATCATTCGTTATATAACGTACCGGATCAATCCTCTCGATCGTGCCCCCAGCAGTTACAATCACTTTCTTGCCTGACAGCAGCCGTTCATCACCATTCAGCAGCGAACCTTGCGATTGTCCACCCGAATCCACAGCTTCTCCGCCAAACCAACGTGGCTCCTGTTTGTTGGTGACTCCCTTACTTTCCTGCTCTTGCTGTTCAAAATATCGTTCTACCGTTTGTACGATGGTTTCAGGCTCTTCCAGCCGCCCTTTGCCAACATAACCACAAGCCAGCAATCCTTCACCCGGTTCAATCATCATGACACCGCGGGATACGAGCGTCTCCATGTTTTGCATTACTGCGGGATGAGTATACATATGCACGTTCATAGCTGGTGCTACCATGACAGGTGCTGTCGTAGCCAGCAAAGTTGTGGACAGCATATCATCAGCGAGTCCATTCGCCATTTTCCCGATGATATTCGCGGTTGCAGGAGCAACCAGCACCAGATCTGCCTTGTCCGCCAGATGAATATGGGATACGACGGAAGGTTCTCTTTCATCAAACGTGTCACTGTATACCGGATTACGAGAGAGCGACTGAAGCGTAAGCTCGGTAATAAACTCCTTCGCGGATGCCGTCATAATGACATGAACCTCGGCTCCCTTTTGCGTTAGCTTACTACACAGCGCAGCCCCTTTATAAGCGGCAATTCCGCCGGTAATACCAAGAATAATAACTTTCCCCTTCAACATCGTTAACTCCCCCTGACCGAAAAAAATAACAACCTTGCGGTTGTCAAAGAAATTGGCATTGCGCCCGGTTATAATAATTGTCTATAATTCTTATTCGTCTTCGCCACTTTCAAGACGCAAATGATCCGCGTAGATCTCTTCCAACGCCACTCCAACTTGCTTGTGGGATTTAGGATTCTTGAGAGTCGTCTTCTCACCCTCGCGCAACTGTCTGGCACGGCGTGAAGCCGCTACAACCAACGAATACTTACTATCTGCCTTTTTCATCATTTCATCAATGGAAGGATACAGCACGAATAGACACCTCTTCATGTAGTTTTGGGACTATACAAGCTGAATTCCAGTGTACATTTCCGAGTTCAGCTTGTATAGTAATTTTCTCTTTAAGTACGCTTGGCATATATAGTCCTCGTTTATGGATGGACCTTACAATGTTCGGCGATAATAATGGATTCTATTCGTTTACAAGCGAAATCAATCTCATCATTGACAACCGCATAATCATAGTGACGCAACAGATTCATTTCATCCACAGCTACCGACATGCGGTGATCAATGGTTGCCTGAGTTTCTGTACCCCGTCCCCGAATCCGGTCCTTCAATTCATCCAGCGAAGGCGGAAGCAGGAAAATGAAAATGCCATCAGGAAATTTCTCCTTCACTTTGAGCGCTCCCTGAACCTCAATCTCCAGAAAAATATCTTTTCCCTGCGCAAGCGTCTGATCTACAAAATCACGTGGGGTGCCGTAATAGTTACCTACGTACTCTGCATGCTCCAGCAGCTCATCCCGTTCAATCATGTCCAAAAACTGTTCACGCGACTTAAAAAAGTAGTTAACTCCGTCCTGCTCACCCATGCGAGGCGTACGGGTTGTCGCGGAAACCGAGTATGTCAATTCCGGCAGTTTTTCACGCAGTGCGTTACCTACTGTTCCTTTGCCAACACCCGAAGGTCCAGATAATACAAATAATAATCCCTTAGCCATAGTACACTCCATTTTTATTCGTCATTGTCATCATCTTTGGTGGATAGTCGATGAGCGACCGTTTCCGGCTGCACCGCAGACAAGATCACATGATCACTGTCCGTTATAATAACCGCTCGTGTCCGGCGGCCATAGGTAGCGTCAATCAACATATGACGGTCCCTAGCTTCTTGTATAATCCGCTTGATCGGAGCAGACTCCGGACTGACGATGGAGATAATTCGGTTGGCCGACACGATATTGCCGAAGCCAATATTGATCAATTTGATTGCCATATTCAGGTCTTTCCCCCTATACATGTGACTATTGCAGCCGTGCCGCTACCAGGTAGCTACTCGATGTTTGCAGCCTGCTCACGAATTTTTTCCAGCTCTGCCTTCATCTCGACGACTAAATTAACTAAAGCAAGATGATTGGCCTTGGAGCCGATCGTGTTGACTTCCCTGTTCATTTCCTGGATTAAAAAATCTAATTTGCGACCGGCTGGCTCGTCCGACAGCAGCAATCCCCTGCATTGCCCAAAGTGACTTTGAAGCCGGGTAAGCTCCTCATCAATACTGCTGCGATCCGCGAATAAAGCAATCTCCATTCCGAACTTATGCTCATCAAGCGTAAATGAACCATCCTGAAGCTCAGTAAGTCTGTGTTTTAGCCTGTTGCGGTAGTCGCTCACAACATGAGGAGCCAGCACAGTCATTTCATGATGCAGGGACTCCAAACGCGAAATACGGGATTCCACATCCTGCGCCAAATGCCCGCCTTCTCGTCTTCTCATGTCCAGCAGTCCCTGCAATGCTTCATTCAGAGCTTGCTGAAGCTGCTCTCCCCAGCCCTCTTCGTCTCCATTGCAAGCCTCACCAGGCTCACCCAGAACGTCAGGCAGTGAAAGAATGTCGCTTATACCCAACGTTCCCTTCACGCCGTACCGATCCGCCAGCTGCTCCGCTGCATGCAAATAAGCCTGCACTACAGTGTCATTCAACCGTGCGGCGGGTATCTGTTCTTCATCACGTTCCATGTGAATAAAGACGTCGACACGGCCGCGCTTGATTTGCTGTTGAACCGTTCTTCTCAAGCCATCTTCATAACGAGTCCATTCGCGCGGAATCCTCATCATCACTTCGCAATAGCGGTGATTCACCGATTTCAGCTCCAAGCGCACTTTATAGCCTTCATAATGAAGGATGGCTTGACCGTATCCGGTCATACTCAATGACATCGGCATCACATCCATTATACTATTGTAATTGATTATTATAGTCGAAACAAGGGGGCCTGCACGCGGCCGGATTTTTGCCATACATAAGAAGTCAGCTCCGCCGTCATTTCGTAGAACATAAATGGAGTCATTAAATAGATACCGTTAAAATGCTCCATCGCCGTATCAAGCAGCTCCTTGGCAATGGTTACGCCCATCGCGCGGCCTTCTGCCCCCTCCAGACCAGACATACGTGCACGAACCTCGTCCGACAACTGAATGCCAGGTACCTCGTTGTGCAAGTACTCCGCATTGCGCCCGCTGGCCAACGGCATAATACCGATAAAAATCGGCACCTCCAAATGACGAGTCTGTTCCGCCATAGCTATAATCAGTTCGCGGTCGTAAACAGGCTGGGTCATAATGTAATCCGCACCGGAAGCAATTTTCTTCTCCAGCCGCTGCACAGCTTTACCCAAATGCTTGACATTGGGATTAAAGGCGGCACCCACCACAAAATTAGCTTTTTGCTTGAGTGGCTTTCCAGAAAAAGCGATACCGTCATTCAACTGCTTGATCATACGTATAATTTCAAAAGAAGTCATATCATACACCGAGCTGGCACCCGGCAAATCACCAAACCGCGCCGGATCTCCCGTAACGGCCAATACATGATCAATGCCTAGCGCATCAAAGCCCATCATATGGGACTGGGTACCAATCAGGTTACGGTCACGGCAGGCAATATGAATTAAGGGGCGCAAGCCCGTTTCAAGGCTCACCAGATGTCCAAGCGCCATATTACTCATGCGAGTAACTGCAAGTGAATTGTCTGCCAGCGTAAGCGCATCGGCCCCTGACGCTTTCAACGCCTGTGCCCCTTGCATGAACCGCGTAATGTCCAGATCGCGTGGAGGATCAAGCTCTACAATCACTGTATGCCGTTCCTTGACCAATTCCACAATGTTGGGTTCGCTGGCGTTTCTACCGTTGCCCCGTCCACCTTCACGTGCAAACTGTTCTGGCTCAGCCACAATGACTGGCGCATCTGTCCGTATCTCTCTCGGAGCCAGCGGAGGAGGCTGCAAACCATTCAAAGCTTTAGAAATCGCTGCGATATGCTCTGGTGTGGTGCCGCAGCAGCCACCGATGATTCTCGTACCCAGCTCTACGAAGGAAGCAGCGCATTCCCCAAAATATTCAGGCGACGCACCGTACACATAGTGACCATCCACATAATCCGCGAGACCCGCATTAGGATATACCGACAGCGGCACAGACAGCGGACCGTCCAGCTGCTCCATCACACTCATAATCCCCTGTGGGCCAGAGTGGCAGTTAAATCCGAGGATATCCGCCCCTTCATTTCGCAGCATCGTAAAAGCCTCCGCCACCGAAAATCCATCCTGTGTACGCCCTACCTGATCGACCGCAAACTGACAAATCACCGGGATATTACTATATTTACGTACACCTCGAAGGGCAATGCGCACTTCATCCAGCGAATAGAACGTTTCGCACAAAATGCCGTCCACCCCTTCAGAGAGAAGTGCATCAATCTGCTGATCATAGTTACGTGCCAGCTCTACCTTTGATATATTAAGCCGTTTGCCACCGCATATGGAGCCAACCGCACCCACCACATAATGCTCCGGGCCAGCCGCTGCTCTGGCAATTCTCACCCCGGCACGGTTAATTTCTTCCACCTTGGATTCCAGTCCGAATCGGGCCAGCTTATAATCGTTTGCAGAAAACGTATTGGTCTCCAGCAATCGTGCTCCCGCTTGTACATATTGACGATGCACATCTGATATGACGTCAGGCGACGTGATATTCAGCTCTTCGTAAGACGTATTTACCGGAAATCCAAGCTGATATAAAAAGGTTCCCATTGCGCCGTCTCCGACAATAATTTCACGATCCAGCACAGTACGCAAATCCGGTTTCATGTCCTCTTCTCCACCCCGCTCTTTATTTTCATACTAATGTAACATAAAGAGACTGCAAACATAAGCCAAAAACAAAAAAAGCCGCCCCACTCCCCATTATTATGCGATCAGGAGCGAAGCAACTTGACTCATCATTGCTATTTTCTATTACCTTTATTGCAATTTCCCATCAGCAGAATGAAGAGAAAATGCGTAAAAAGTTCCTTTTTTATTCATTTCACCCACAATAGAGGGCGTCCCCTTTTGTTTTTTGGAAAATGTATATGCATTCCCTTGGATTTCAACATTATAATCGGATAAGTTAATGTTAAATAACAGTTGGACCTTGGGCTTGGCCAGCTTCAAAGCTTCAGAGGCCGTATATTTAGGGCTGGTAAACGACTTTTTGAAATCCGCGTCATCGTTCCAGTCCACCCCAAAGGTTGATACAGCCAGCACTTTGCCGGTTACTGCGCCAATTTTGACCTCACTCGCCTCGTTTGCATCCTCAAACGACCAATAAGAAAGCCCCTTTGCCTCGTCCTTGTAACGTGAAGCATGCTGCACCGTGATACGCTGTCCGCTAACGCGCTTGAAGCTGTTCGCTGCACGGTTTAGCAACACAGGGTCCACCTGCTTCAGCGGGTAGTCGGCATTAATAGTGATGCTGTTGCCGCGATCCACATCAACGTACAACGAGGAAGCCTTTTCCCCTGCACCCCAGAATACCCAATAATTCGAAGGCTTGTTAGACTGGTAAGGGGATTTGACCCGCCAGAATGCCTCAAATTGCATAGGACGCTTGCTGTCAAACGCTTTGGCGCTGTTCAGCACTTTAGTTTTGAGTGGCGCATCCATCGCTTTTGCCAAGCTGCTTATTTTATATCGAACGGTTGTAGAACCCACTCTGTTTTTTTCCTTATTATATTCCGTCTGAAACGTAGCTGTTCCATCCTCTAGTTCGCCCTCGACAATCCAGGTTTTACCCATATCCGTCACATCGTCAAATTGAAACGGCGTCTTCGTACCGATGAGTTCTTGTACTGCCTTTTCCAAACGATTCACGACAGTAGGGGTTAGTGAGCCGACCTGCTTATCAGTCGTTTTTTCCGCAGTAGCAGGAACCGTCGCGGCCTGAGCCGGAAGCGCGGCGACTACAAATATAAGAGCTGCAAACGCTGAAATCCAACGAAATTTCCGCACCATGAACGGCCTCCTTATCGTTTTCTCATTTTCTATATTATACATGGTTCAGACGTCAAAAAAAGACAGAATGTTGCTTCATGCTCCGCATTTCCTTCATTTTATACAAAAAAAGGCGAAAAAAAGAAGACCCGCTGAGGTCTTCATCACACTTATCTCAAACTTCCTCTATCACATGCTGTATTCGCCTATTTCAGGACAAACGACCATCGTACACAATCTCAGCCGGCCCCGTCATATATACATGATTGTCATTCTCGTTCCATTCGATATCCAGATCGCCGCCCTTCAGGCTGACCATCGCGCGGCGGTCGCTGTATCCGTTCAATACAGACGCCACAAGCGTAGCACAGGCTCCGGTTCCACATGCCAACGTAGGCCCGGCTCCCCGCTCCCATACTCTCATGTCAATGTGGTCCCGGCTTCGTACCGTAGCGAACTCGACATTTGTTTTTCTAGGGAACAGCGGGTGGCATTCCAGCTTCGGCCCCCAGGCTTCCAGATCAAAGCCAGGTGCATCCTCAACATAAATGACACAGTGCGGATTGCCCATGGATACAGCTGTAAAACGAAAGCCGCTGCCTCCAGCTTCGATGGACTGGTTGATGACACTAGCCAGATCCAGCGTTGTTGGGATTTTCAAACCCTCCAGAATCGGTTCTCCCATATCCACCTTCACTTGACGTACAAGTCCGTCCACTACGGTCAATTCAACCTGCTGCACACCTGCACCCAGCGTCTCAATCGTAATCTGCTCACGACTGATATGCTTGCGGTCATACACATATTTGGCTGCACAACGGATGGCATTTCCGCATTGCTCCGCCTCCGAGCCGTCTGAGTTGATGATGCGCATGCAGAAATCGGCTTTTTCAGATGGCAATATGTATACCAGACCGTCAGCGCCGACACCAAAATGTCGGTCACACAGCCGAACAGCCAATTCCGAAGCGTCAGGCGGCAATTCCTGATACCCAAACCAAACGATAAAATCATTACCCAATCCGTGCATTTTTGTGAATTCCATAGCTTCCCCCCGCCGTTGCTGCTAATCTCATGCTCCTTATGAAGCTTCGGTTCCATGATAGCATACGGGGCACAAAGGGAAAAGTGATGCAAGTATGTCTGTCCCGAGCAGGAAGTTTACGCTGAAAATTTCGTGCGTCCCGGAGCAAAGCGCGTATGTCCGCCACGACGACGGTTGCGTCTACCGCCCCATACGCTTCCCGCCCCCATCAGGAAGGTCGGAATACCGGCAGCGACAATGGAAAGCGCCCATTCGCGGAAGCCGAGTGGTACCGTTTTGAAAATAGGTTGCAGTACAGGTACGTACATAACCACTAGCATCAGTACTACCGAGGACAGTACGGCAAGTACGAGGTAGCTATTTTGAAACGGATTACGATGGAAAATAGAACGGGAGCTGCGGCAATCGAACACATGAATGAGCTGTGCCAGTACCAATGTGGCGAAGGCAACTGATTGTGCCTTGACCAGTTGTGCTGCGTCATCAGGCGCAATACGCAGCGTCAGCCAGAAAGCCGCAAGCGTACATAAGCCGATCAGTAGGCCACGACTAATGATTTTCCAGCCGAGACGACGGGCAAAAATATTTTCCTTCGCGCCGCGTGGCTTGTGCTCCATGAGATCCTTTTCCGGCTGATCCACACCCAGAGCCATCGCGGGAAGCCCGTCAGTTACCAGGTTCACCCATAAAATCTGAATCGGAAGCAACGGCAATGGCAGACCGGCCATCATCGCGAAAAACATCGTCAAAATTTCACCGACATTGGAGGCAAGCAGATAACGGATAAATTTACGAATATTTTCGTAAATATTTCGCCCTTCCTCAATCGCTGCTACAATCGTCGAGAAATTATCGTCGCTGAGCACGAGCGCAGCCGCTTCCTTGGTCACATCCGTTCCTGTGATGCCCATCGCAATACCGATATCCGACGCCTTGATCGCTGGCGCGTCATTCACGCCATCTCCAGTCATGGCTACCACATGCCCGCGTCTTTGCAGCGATTTAACAATCCGCAGCTTATGCTCCGGGGATACCCGCGCATATACGGAGACCATGTCTACTGCTTTGTCCAGCGCCGCATCATCCATCACAGATAGCTGCTGTCCGGTCAGCACATGCGAGCCGCGCTGAAAAATGCCTAACTGCTGCGCAATGGCCTCGGCTGTGGTACCGTGATCTCCCGTAATCATCACGGTGCGGATGCCAGCGCGGCGGCACTTGCTAATAGCTTCGCGGGCCTCGCGGCGTGGCGGATCAATCATACCCGTAAGGCCGATGAAGATGAGCTGATTCTCAGCCTCTTCCACCGAGACGACACGCTCATGCGAGCGGATATCCCGGTAAGCGACACTCAGTACACGGAGTGCCTCCGAGGCCATTCCTTCGTTGGCTGCCAGCACCTTTTGGCGCAGCGTACCCGTCAGTGGAACGACATTTCCTTCCCATAAAATGTAGGAGCATTGACCTAACAACACATCCGGTGCGCCTTTGGCAAAGACGATATGCCCTCCCTGATGCCGTACAAGTACAGACATCCGTTTCCGCTCCGAGTCAAAAGGAAATTCGCGTTCTCGTGTATACAGCTCATACAGCCCTTGACGCGTAACCCCGCCCTTGGCGGCTAACGTGACAAGCGCCCCCTCCGTCGGGTCGCCTTTCAGCTCCCAAACAGCAGTCTGCGTCGCCTCCTTGGCTTTCTTTTTCGAACGCAGCTCATCCATGTCGGCTTGAACAATTTCTGCATTGTTGCACAGCACGCTGGCTTGCAGCAGTCTGCGAAGTGATTGTCCATTTTTGAGATCCGCAGGAGTATCCCTGTCCATAATATGTCCGTGCGGGTCATAGCCCTCTCCCGTTACTCCCCAGAAGCGACCGTCCACCCAAAGCTTGGTGACCGTCATTTTGTTCTGGGTCAGCGTACCTGTTTTGTCAGAGCAAATGACAGACGCACATCCGAGCGTTTCAACCGAAGGCAGTTTTCGCACAATCGCCTTGCGTTTGATCATACGCTGCACGCCCAAGGCGAGCGCAATCGTCACAATGGCAGGCAAGCCTTCCGGTATAGCTGCTACAGCCAAGCTCACCCCGGCCAGGAACATACTCATCGCTGGCTGTCCATGCAGGATACCTGCTACGACGACAAGCACTGTTAACGCCAGTGCTACGATGATCAGAATTTTGCCCAGTTGGTCCAGTCTGTGCTGTAATGGGGTTTCCTGAGACTCCGTATTTTGGATCAAGTCTGCGATTTTGCCCATTTCTGTGTTCATGCCTGTACGAATAACAACTCCCTGAGCTGTACCTCTGGTCACCATGGTGCCCATAAAGCCGATGTTCTTTTGATCTCCCAGCGGTACCTCGGCAGCATGAATAGGACGGCAATGCTTGCTCACTGGAACCGATTCGCCAGTCAGGGCGGATTCCTCCACATTGCAGCCATTCGTGCTCAGCCATCTTATATCTGCGGGAATACGATCGCCGCTTTCCAATAGCACGATATCACCCGGTACCAGCTCTCTGGCCTGAATCTGAATCCGTTTGCCTGCCCGCAGTACTTTAGCGGTCGGAGCGGACAGCTGCTTCAAAGCTCGAAGCGAACGTTCCGCTCTAAACTCCTGCACAAAACCAAGAATTCCATTCAGCACAACAATAGCAATAATGGTGATCGCATCCAGATATTCGCCAAGCAGGCCGGATATCAGTGTGGCTCCCATCAGT
Organism: Paenibacillus sp. NRS-1781; assembly: GCF_050467745.1. Classification (NCBI taxonomy): domain Bacteria; kingdom Bacillati; phylum Bacillota; class Bacilli; order Caryophanales; family Paenibacillaceae; genus Paenibacillus; species Paenibacillus sp. NRS-1781. Next base: position 243,407 of record NZ_JBITPI010000044.1, on the reverse strand, counting down.
ACGAGCATCATAAAATCCTTGAACTGGTTTAGCAGCAGCAGGATCGGCGAGACACGCTTCCCCTCGCTCAGCTCATTCCATCCTGACCTTTCTCTTCTTTCCGCAAGCTGTTCCTCCGAAAGACCCTGCTTCGGGTCAACTTCCAGGCTTGTTGAAAGCTGTTCATTGCTTAATTGGTGCCAGTGTGCTTGTTCCATTCTCCCCAATTCCCTCCCGGTCAGATAGTCCGTTTCCGTCGGTAGTGCGTAGGATGGCTGCCCGTAATTGCGTTTTTGTGCCACGAATGCTGATAAGCTGGACAGACTTTCTAGATTCAATCTATTCGGACAGGACCTGAAATATCACAATGCCGCTTAAGTTTTGTCCCAAAGTTATGTATCATAGAAGGAAGGCAAAAATATTTGCTTCAAAGGAGAACAGACATTATGGCATTGGACGGAATCGTAACCCGCGCTATCGTACACGGGCTGCAAGGCATCCGGGGTGGGCGCATCAATAAAATACATCAGCCGAACGATCACGATATCTTACTGAATCTGCGTGCTCAAGGTGGGAGCGTCAAGCTGCTGCTGTCGGCCAACCCGACATTCCCGCGTGTACATTTTACAGAACAAAGCTTTCTCAATCCGACGGAGGCCCCTATGTTCTGTATGCTGCTTCGCAAGTATTGCGAAGGTGGTATCATCGAGAAAATTACCCAGGTGGGTATGGAGCGTATTATTCACATGGATGTGCGTCAGCGCGATGAGCTGGGGGATATTTCACTCAAGCGAATTATCATTGAGCTGATGGGCAGACACAGCAACATTATTTTGCTTGACCCGGAAACAGGCGTTATGCTGGACGGCATCCATCATGTCACACCGTCTATCAGCAGCTATCGGATCATCATGCCCGGCTTTCAATACACGGAGCCTCCTGAACAAAATAAGCTGAATCCGCTGGAAACGGAAGAAACAGCTTTTGCATCCTCATATCAGACAGCTATCGAAGCCGAAGAAGCTCCCAAACGCTGGATCGTGAACACCTTTACTGGACTGAGTCCCCTTATTGCCGAGGAGATGCTGACCCGAGTTTCCAACGAAGCACCCGCTGAGGATTATCGTCCGCTGTGGAATACCTTTACTCACATCATGGATGACGTGCGGAATCATCGTTTTCAGCCGGTATCCGGTCTGAACGCACAGGGAAAAGTGATATTTTCTGCCATTCCCCTCACGTTGATTCAAGGAGAGCGCAAAGAATACACTACGATCAGTGAGTGCATGGAGGACTTTTTCGGTGAAAAAGCAGAACGGGATACGGTCAAGCAAAAGGTCAGTGACCTGCTGCGCTTCCTGCAAAATGAACGGAGCAAAAACGTAAAAAAACTCGACCATCTGCATCAGGATTTAGCTGAGGCGGAGGACGCCGATCAATTTCGCATTTACGGGGAGCTGCTGTTCGCTTCGCTGCATGAAGTGAAAAAGGGCGACAAGGAAGTGACGCTCACTAACTTTTATGATGAAGAGCAGCGTCTGATGACCATCCCGCTGGACCCGTTGCTGGGCCCATCAGATAATGCGCAACGGTACTTCAAAAAGTACAATAAATATAAAAACAGCCTGGCTGTCATTGATGAACAACTGGAGAAAACACACGAAGAAATTCGGTATATGGACAATCTCCTACAGCAACTAGCTCATGCCTCCATGAACGACATTGAGGAAATACGTGAGGAACTGGTTCAGCAAGGCTATCTCCGAGATCGGGTCAAAAAAGGGAAGAAAAAGAAGAAAACGGACCATCCAACCCTACACGTATATACATCATCCGAAGGCATCGAGCTGCTGGTCGGCAAAAACAACTTACAGAACGAATATGTGACGAACCGACTCGCCGGGCCTAATGACACGTGGCTGCATACAAAGGATATTCCGGGGTCACACGTCGTTATTCGCGCCGAGCAATTCGGAGACACAACGCTGGAGGAAGCAGCTCAGCTCGCTGCCTATTTCAGCCAGGCCAAACAATCCAGCAGCGTGCCCGTAGACGCCACCTTGATCCGGCATGTTCGCAAGCCTAGCGGAGCCAAGCCCGGCTTTGTTATCTACGATCATCAACGTACGCTCTTTATCACACCAGACGAGGAACTGGTCAAAAAGCTGCCAAATCGCATCAAAAACGGCTGAGCCGCACTAGCACAATTTTGTAAACAAGTATGCATTCAGGAACGCCCGCCGCGAAGCACAGCATAGCGGACAAGTCCCTTGCATCCACTTAAAGCCCCTTACCTTGTGCAAAGCCACACTTCATGTGTGCAGACACAATACAAGGGGCTATTTGTGTTTCCTATCGTCATTCTGTGATACATTTTCATATATGTGCAATAGCAGCTCATCTTTGCGTAAAAGCTCTACACTCCTTACTTTTGTCCAACAGCAGCCTTTCTCAACTCCTCAACGACCTGACTCTCCACACTACGGCTGCCCAGATCACCGTGAAAAATAACGCCTTGGCGTGCACCATGAAAATCCGAGCCACCAGTCGGGATCAGCCCGTAGTGTGCCGCCATTGCGGCATATCGACTCTCAGCCGCATCGTCATGGTCTGAATGTCGCACCTCCAAGCCCGCAGGCTTCGCCTCCTCTACAATGGAGCGAACCAGCTCATCATTGCCATACAATCCAGGGTGAGCCACCACCGGTACCCCTGCTGCTTCCCGAATCCAGCTTATGGCCTCCGCAGGCTCCACTCGGGGCACAGATACATAACCGGGCGCTCCCTCTGCCAAATAACGGTCAAACGCATCCCTCATATCCTTCGCATAGCCTTTTTGCACCATCGTATCCGCCATATGCGGACGTCCAATGCTTTCATCCGGCGCCAGCGGTCTGCCCATCGTAGCTACCACCTCACCCAGTGTGATTTCCACACCCAGGCTACGCAGCCGACTTAAAATCAGATCATTGCGGGTATCCCTCGCCTGACGCAGCTTTTCCAACCGTTCCAAAAAAACCTCATTACGGTAATCCATAAAATAACCGAGTATATGAATATCCTTACCGCCTGCCCGTGTGCTAATTTCCACACCCGGCACCACTGTAATACCTAATCTCTGTCCTTCCTCAAGAGCTTCCTCCAGCCCAGCTACCGTATCATGATCCGTAATTGCAACCCCTGCCAGTCCTTTTTCCTTGGCCCAACGCACATTGTCCGCTGGTGGCTGCATTCCGTCAGATGCCTGAGTGTGAGTGTGCAAATCGTATCGTCCCGAATTCGTCTGCTCCTCCATTACGCATTCTCCTCCTCTTTCATCTCTGCAAGCTCGTCCACCGTATCCCCGGACACGTTCGTTCCCTGATCATGACGACGCAAGAATGACAGAAAGGTCACCACCGGAATCGGCAATAGCGCTGATTTCAGATGAATAGCATAAAACTCGCGTTTAAAGGTGATATCGGTAATATTTACGATTTTCAGCAATCCGAGTGCAACCTCGTGCTTCACCGAAGAAGGCGATAGCATCGTAATACCTAATCCAGCCTCAACCGCCGATTTGACCGCTCCAGTGCTGCCCATCTCCATAACGATGGAAAGTCGGGACGCATCAACACCACGGCTTTTCAGCTCATCCTCTATCACCTGCCTTGTACCTGACCCCTTTTCTCTTGCTACAAAAGGATGCTTAAACACGTCCTCCAGAACTACCTTTTTGGCCTTGGCCAGTACATGATCCGAAGGAACAATCAGCTTCAGCTCATCCTGCATAACGGGCTCCACCACGATATCCGGGTGTTGAACCGGTGCTTCAATCAGCCCTAAATTCAATTGATGCTTTAAAATATCATCCATAATTTGAGTCGTATTCATTACGTTCATTGCCATGCGTATATGAGGGTACTCCTGACCAAACGGCCCCAACATTCTCGGCACAATGTACTCGCCAATCGTAAGACTTGCGCCAATATGTAATCTCCCCTCCAGCATGTGAGTAAAAGCAGACATCGCCTCATCAGCTTCCCGAATTAGCTGCATGCTTTTTTTCGCAAAAGGCAGCAGTGTCGCTCCTGCCTCCGACAGCTCGATTTTTTTGGTAGATCGATGCAGTAGCTTCGTACCAAAATAATCTTCCAAAGACTGAATTTGCATCGTCACGGCAGGTTGCGTCATATGCAGCGCTTGCGCCGCTGCGGAGAAGCTCCCCCGCTCCGCTACCGTATAAAAAATATGCAGCTGATGAAAGTTCATACTGACAGCCCTCTCCCCTCTCTGATCTCCTTATTTTAACATAAGAAAAACATCTGTCGAAGGATTCCCAAGAAAACAGACCTAAATTAGTGGATTTTTATTATAGATTTTATAATAAAAAAAGTATGCAGCTGATTCCTGCATACTTCTAATAGATAAGGTACTGAGCGACATCCCTTCCGCCAAATCAACGTCTATTTCCGTTTGCGGGTGCTTTTCATCAGTGTCATACGCCGCGAATGGCGCAGCCAAGAATAGTATGACTTCAAATCCCGCAGTTCAATGGTCTCTGACATCCGTCCCAAAAAGGTGATCACAATCATTTTGTGGAGCGGGTTACCCGCAATATCCATTTCGCCAGGCAACTCACCAAATTCGGCCACGACGACCAGGTCACCATCAATTAAATATACATCCTCTTCATTGTGATAATAGGACTCCATCCTGTTTTGCTTCAGGCATTCCCAAAGCCAGGCGGCGATATGATTCGTTTCGGACTGTTTCTGTTCTATACGGTCTAAGTAGCGTGTTTGCGCATGATTTGTAATCACAATATCGGCGACCTTCTTGTCGCCCATCTCTACGTAGAACGGTTCGTATGTACTCCATCGCTGCATTGCCTTGTCACGCACGGGATCACTCTCCCCACCAGATAGGTCTTTATATCTACCAATATATTCATATGTTACCTCAACAGACCCGGGACTACAAGTTACAAAATTGAAGTTTATCGCTAATTTTTAAAGATTATTTTAGGTCTATCAGCATTAAGGCTATTATGCAAAAGTCCTGACTTGATAAAAAAAAGCCAGCCCATAGGCTGACTTTTTAATAAAACTTGAAAAATAACACCTTTAAAAATTATATTTCATACTCTTTTAATTTTTCCTTATCGTCGTTATACTCCGTCCTTATCTCATTTCGGAAGGAGCGTTCGACCTTGCGTACATAGGAAAGCCTGCGAATATTTTTAACGGTATCCTCTGCCCGATCCGCATTCATGTAAATGACAACATAATGCATACGCCTCGAAATATAGTGGACATTCCCGTATTTCTCCAAATTGCGGGCAGCCTTGATATCGCTTACCCAAATGATGTACCCTGTCCGCTCGGCAAACATTCGCTTCATCTCCCCTCCATTCGATATCATCCCTATGGCCTATCCGCAGGAGCACTTGCCTCCGCTACCGCAGCCACCCTTTTTCACATTCGGATCATTGCTCGGCACCTTAATGGTGTCGGACACAGAATAAGCAATCGTTTCGGACATGGCATGGAGCATATCATCCAACGCCCTTTCTGCCCGTTTGAACTCCTGAACCTCCTGAAATTGTTCAAGCTCCAGTTCAACGAGCTGCACTGCATCCTTCGCTTCATGAAAGTTTGGGTGAAAATGCCCAAAGCGTTCTGTTTCCGCGAACAGCTCCTTTTTGGCATTCAGCTTGCGCACACACGCCTGAATCGACGGATTCAATTCCACACGCTGTTTCCAATATAAATAATCCGATACCTCAAAGGACCGGTTGACCATATCGCCCAATTCATAGGCGTTAATAAGCACTTCTGCCATATTGACCGTATTCAATTCGGCTACGCTCATGAATGTTCATCTCACTTTATATAAAGTTCTACTGGTAAAGTAGACTCATTTATCATACCACATCCTTCTTTTGAGAAGAAGGAGTTTCATGCACATCCTGGCTCTTCTATGTAAAAGGAACCAGCAGACGCATGTCCGACCATTCCCCCGGCTGTAAAGTCGTGCGGGGCAACGTCTCACCGTCCATTCCGGTAGCATACCAGCCAGTCACACTCCACGGCTCACCGGGAGCCACCGCTTCTGGTATCCATTTGACCTCTTTTTCACCGATTCGCAGTCCTACCGCCGCTTGCCAGCGAATCGCCTGTTCCATGAGCTGTCGGGCGGTGGATGCATGGTAGCTTCTCCATTCTTTCGTCCATGACGCGGGTACTGCCGATTTCTCTGGAAAATAATCGGATGGGTCAGGTAGTGTTTTCTCCCGTTCATAAAAATGCAACGTTCGCCCCGTATAAACCAAACCCGCCCTTCCCTCTTGAGAAAATATCGGCCATTCCTGAGTTGAGTCTATTAACGTTTCGCCAACCAGTGGATAACGGTGAACCGGCTCGTCCACCCCCTCCAGCTCCCGGCGCGGACTTAGCCCAATCGTAGCAAGTGTCCTGCGGATTTGGGCAGCCGAACGTGCCGGAATAATAAAGTCCCTTTCACCAATCCGTTCAAGCAATCCAGCCAGTCCGGGGTGACTTGCAGCAGTGTCTGCGTCCTCTCGGGCACCACAGCGCAGAAGTGTTACCGTTGCAAACGCTGTCCGTCCCACATCCCCTGCCCACTGCTCCACTGCCATGCGTACATGGTCAGGCACGCCTGTACGGCTAAATTTGTCCAAAAGAGCAGGAATAGCTTTGGCCTCCATCCCCAGCTCAATCGCCTCTGTAACACTGTCTCGGGTGATCCGGTATACCACCATCCGATCCCCCGTTACACGTTCGCAGAAGCATTCCAGCTTCCAGCGCACATCATAAGCTACATCCGGCGGCACCAATATTTCAAAATCCGGCTGTACATAAAAGGTACCTGGCTCCTGAACCGCATCCTTCTCATCATCGGAACGAAGCATATCCAGCACTGGTACGTTCCAGCGAAAACACAGTTCTCCCGACGCGGTCAGCCCCCAATCACCCATTCCAAAGGCGGTCAGTGCGGTCAGCCATCCCTTAACCATATCTATGTATTGTCCGTTAAAGTTGAAATCAGAGACTGTATTGCACTCCAAAGGATCACTACTTTTCATATCCTCTTTACTCAGACTCTCCTTCGTAATCAGTCCCGTCTGAGTCATCCATTGGAGCAACGGCCCGATAGGTATCCAGCCTTCAGGTCCCGCATGAGTGGAGGCAACGCACAGCACATAACGAAAATGCTGCATTGACGCTTCGGCCTTACCGTACCTTTCCATGATTGTGACAAGAATATGCTTGCGCATTTGCCAAGCGGACAATTGAACCCAAGCTACCAGCCCGGCTTCCTGAATATGAAAAGAAACAGCTTCCTTCACCAGCAAGCCCAGGCTGAGCAGCAAGTCCATCACCACCACCGTTTGTACCGGATACAGCTCGGCGTGCGCATATTGAAGCCCAAGCCCAGTCAAATCTTCTGGATGAAAGGGAGTCAACTCGTTTAACTTTTGCAGCGACCGTTTATGAATGGTCCCTTTCGCTGTCAAAGGTACTCCCTGCACTGCAATACGGGACAACACATGTAGCAGCTCCGCTTCCAGTCCCGTCATCGCTTCATGCACCGTCAGCGGTTGATCTGTACCCATCGCTTTCATCGTACTTTGACTTTGCTCCAACAGCATTTCGTACAGATCCGACAGCCGATAAACCGGAATATATAACATTCGTTCGCCCCACGATTTGGTAACCGCCTCCAGCCAGCCCCGGTCGCGCAGTCCGTGCAGTGCCAGTTTCGTTTCGGCTCCGCTCAATGCTCCCCTGGTAAGCCGCAATGGCTCTTCTTCCTTCATGGGCTGTCCCGCGTATTGGATAAAGCATCGACGTAATACCAACAGCTCATCCGATGCAAGCTCCTTCCAGCCACCTTCCGTGTCCGTTACGCCCATCCTTGATCACGCCTCCCTTTTCTTTCCACCAGCTTCAGCCTCATCATTCAGGTTCCTGATAACCTCCCCCAAACTGAATCTGCGAATCGCATATTCATAGCCCTGCTCAATCAGAAACAGCTGACGGCGGGCTGCAAAATCCGTCTCCTTACTGTTTTCCGTCACCAGCGCATAAAAATAAGCCTTATTTTCACCAGACTTCGGTCGCAAAATACGGCCAAGCCGCTGTGCCTCCTCCTGACGGGAGCCAAAGCTGCCCGATACCTCTATAGCTACAGCCGCATCCGGCAAATCCACAGCAAAGTTCGCCACCTTGGACACCAGCAGGGTCCGAATTGTGCCGTTGCGGAACGCATCGAACCACCGCACCCGTTCAGCCTGGCTCATAGACCCGGTTATTAACGGCACGCTCAGCTCCTGCGCCAACATACGCAATTGATCCAAATATTGCCCAATAATAAGCGTGGGCAAGCCCTTGTGCTGCTGCATCAGGCTTCGCACCGCTTCCAGCTTGGCCGGATTTTCGGCGGCAATCCGGTACTGCTGTCTGCCTTCAGCACGCATACTACGCTCCAGAAGCGCAGCCGACATGGGAAGCCGCAGCTCCACACAATCGACCTGGGCGATCCAGCCCTGTCGCTCCAGCACCTTCCACGGCATGTCGTACCGTTTAGGTCCGATCAAGGAGAACACATCCCGCTCACACCCGTCCTCCCGAACCAGCGTCGCGGTCAATCCCAAACGACGGGTGGCCTGGATATCCGCCGTTGCTCGAAATACCGGCGCGGGCAGCAAATGCACCTCATCATATACAATTAGCCCCCATTTGCGCTCGCTCAGCAGCTTCATATGCTCAAATTCTCCATCTTTAGTACGTCGATGTGTTAAAATCTGATAGGTTGCCGCCGTAATCGGACGAACTTCCTTTTTCTGTCCACTGTATTCTCCAATGGAATCAACTGGAATATCCGTCTTCAGCTTCAATTCCTCAATCCATTGTCGAACAGATGTGGTATTAGAGGTTAAAATAAGCACCTCGCACTGGAGCCGCTCCATCACCGCCATACCAATCACGGTTTTTCCCGCTCCACACGGAAGCACAAGCACACCGCTGCCACCCAGACCGTCAGCCCCTTCAAACGCCTCGGCTGCCTCCGCTTGATAATCACGAAGCTTCATCTCCGTTTGTCCCTGACCTAGAGAAAAACGAAGCTGATTCCCCTCAAGATAGCCTGCCGTATCCATGACCGGGAATCCAAGTCGTGTCAGTTCCTGCTTGAGCAGGCCCCGATTTTCTGGCGGAACCGACACGGTCACTTCACTGTCACGAAGCAAACCAAGCTGCTCAAGATCGTGCTTGAGCAGCAGTTCATCCAGTAAAGCCGGGCTGTCCGCTGTCAATATCAAGCATTCAGCTGCTGTACAGCTATGAGCTGTATCCAGCTCCATGCCTATAGTTGTATCCTGCTCAATACTGTTCAGATCAGCAGTATGTATGCTGTAACGGCCCTTTTCTTCCACTTTCGCCCGTGACAGCGTAAGCGTCCCGTAACGGGCGACGAGCTGTTCAATATCCTTTAACAATTCACGGGGAATTTCCCAACGGGACATGGATTGTAGACTATGTTGAACATCGGCGGCACTCCACCCAAGGGCGGCCGCATTCCACAGGGACAAGGGAGTGATGTGATATGTATGAAAAGCGGATGGGCTTTTAACCAGCTCCGCATAGACCTGCAACTGTGAACGTGCATGCTCTGAAGCGGGCAGGCCGGTTTCCAGCAAAACGGTAAAATCGCGTTGTACAATACAAGGGTGATCCGGATTCATAATTACCTCCTGTCAATCTATAGCACATCATCTTAAGTTCTATTTATAACAAACAGTTTGTCCGTTTATTCGCAGATCAACCAGAATAACAAGAAGTCCAACCCATATACGGGTTGAACTCCTTGTCATCCAGGCCTATCCTTGCTTTTTTACCTAGTGAACCTGCTCGGAAATATGGCTAAGCGCCTCTCCAGCGTTGTCTGCAAAAATATTACGTACAGCCAGATCGCCAATCGAAACAATCCCGATCAAACGATCCCCCTCCGTTACCGGCAGACGGCGGATTTGCTGCTCCGCCATCAGCTCGGCTGCCTGATCCACCGACATGTCGGCTTGAGCTGTACGGATGCCTGTTGTCATCACTGTGTCGACCGAACTAGAGCCGGAATGCTTAGCCGCATAACCGCGAACGACAAGGTCACGGTCCGTTACCACACCGATGAGCTTGTCACTGCCTTCACTCTCCACAACCGGGATAAAACCGGTGTCGTTGTCCTTCATTTTGAGCGCAATTTCATAAATATTGTCTTGCGGGGTAACCGTTACACATTTTTCAGTCATAACTTCCTGAACCTTTTTCATGGGTACTCCCTCCTTTTCAAGAGTAGGGTACCCCATTTCATTCTGCTCATACACCAAATCAGCTCGTACAGTTTCAGCTCACGTTAGCTGTCAGCGGCTGGAATTTTCTATTTTTCGCTCCGCTGCATATCCGGTAGACATCGCAATAAACAAACGAACCGCCTTAATCATCGCGTCCTCGTCAAAATCAAACTTAGGGTGGTGATGCGGATAAATGGCTCCTTTAGCAGGGTTACCTGCTCCCACGAACATGAAGCAGCCAGGCACACGTTCCAGATAATAAGCAAAATCTTCGGCAGGCATCAGCTTCGACGCTTCCTGAACTTTTCCCTCACCGAAAACGGATCCTGCTTCCTTAAAGAAACGCGAAGCTTCGTGTGCATCATTTACCACAGGCGGGTACCCCATAATATAACGAATATTGGCTGTTGTTCCGTAAGTTGCCGCTGTATGCTCCGTAACCGCATGCAGCCGATCCTTCATCACCGTCCGCGTTTCCTCGTCAAACGTACGGATCGTCCCGCTCAGGCGGCATGTTTCCGCAATCACATTTTGCGCAGCTCCCGCTTGAATTGTTCCCACCGTCAGCACAGCAGGCCGCAAAGGGTCCACTGAACGGCTCACGATGCTTTGCAGTTGCATAACAAGAGCTGAACCCGCTACCACACTATCATGGGTAGACTGAGGCATACCGCCATGACCACCCTTACCCGTGATTTCAATATAAAAATCGTCCGCCGCCGCCATCAACGGCCCTGCGCAACTCGCAGCCGTTCCGACCGGGAACGGTGTCCACAGATGGATGCCGTAAATAACGTCTACACCTTCCAGCACACCATCCTTCAGTACATGGACCGCGCCACCGGGCAACAATTCCTCCGCAGGCTGGAACAAGAACCGTATTTCTCCTTCCAGCTCATCCCGATGCAGACTAAAATAGTAAGCCGTTCCGAGCAAAACGGACGTATGCCCGTCATGTCCGCATGCATGCATGGCCCCGTCTATGCTGGAACGATATTCGCATTCTTTCTCATCCTGAATGGGGAGAGCATCCATATCGGCGCGCAGCATCACAACAGGCCCGGGCTTGGAACTACGAATGGTACCGACAACACCGTGCCCTCCTACGTGACGGCGAACCTCAATCCCCCAGTTCTCCAGCTTGTCCGCTACAAAGGCTGCGGTTTTGCTTTCCTGAAAAGAGATTTCAGGATTTTTATGTAAATATCTGCGCCACTCCACCATATGTTCCTGTAGCTGGTCAAACCAGCTCTTATCTGTCCCATGTTGTGTCATATTGCTCCACCTCTCCTTTTAAAACACTGGGCAGCTTCCCGATAAATCTTGCAGCTTCACAACGTATGTGCCACGCTCTCAAACCTTATTTTGTATTCTATTGTAGCAGATATGGAATTGTTGCGATATCCGTTGCTGTATGGAGGTTGCAGAAGCCCTCCAAAAATACTATGATTAAATGGATAGACGATAAAATAATAATGATAAACGCCTGCGAGGTAACTTGCGGCGAATACCGGGGGAAGCTGATATGAGAAATACGAAACCGGAGACTCGAAAAAGAGGCACACCGGATTTCCAATTGCTGATCCTCACCTTGTTGCTGGTTGGATTCGGCGTAATCATGGTATTTAGCGCCAGCTCCAGCGTAGCTCTGCTGAATAAAGAAACCAATTTTGACTCTTTATATTTTGTGAAGCGCCAAGCGTCATTTGCTATACTTGGACTTTTCATTATGTTGATTGCAATGAACATTAAGATGGAAAAATATAAAAAGCTATTTGTACCTTTATTTTTCATTACGGTTTTACTGCTGGTCATCGTTCTTTTTACAGGCTCTCTTAACGGCGCAAAAAGCTGGCTCAGGTTTGGTAGTGTTGGATTCCAGCCAACCGAGCTTGCGAAAATCTCCATTATCCTGTATTTATCTGCACTGATCGTCAAAAAAGGGGACCGGTTTAGAGATTTGCGAGCTGGCTACATACCTGTAACCGTCATTGTAGGTTTTGTTGCAGGGCTCATCATGCTACAACCTGATTTCGGCTCCTGCTTTATTTTGGTAGCCACCAGCGGCCTGATTATTTATGCAGGGGGAGCCAGTATCAAGCATATTACGGCATCAATCGCTCTGCTCGTGTTAGGTGCTTCCATCGTTTTTGGTATTGGGTCGTTGTTTGGAGGAAATTCTGGAGCTACAGATGGACAAGCCATAGCCCAACAAGATTACAAAATCGGACGTTTTCAAGCCTTCCTCAATCCCATGAAATATAAACAGGGAGTCGGATATAATCTGGTGCAGTCCTTGCAAGCTATAGGGGAAGGCGGAATAAGTGGGTCTGGATTTGGCAAGGGCATTATCAAGCTTCACTATTTGCCTAACTCTTTTAATGACTTTATTTTTTCCGTAATTGGTGAAGAATTTGGATTCATCGGAACAGCCATATTTCTGATGCTGTATCTGTATTTTATTTGGCGAGGGATGCTTATCGCCTTGCGTTGCCATGATCCGTTTGGGACGTTGGTGGGTACAGGTATTATGGGCCTGATCGCCATTCAGGCGTTCATTAATATCGGCGGTGTAACCCAGACTATTCCGATCACCGGGGTTACGCTTCCTTTTATCAGTTTTGGTGGATCATCCCTTCTCGTCACGATGTTCTCCATCGGAATCATGCTCAGCATCTCCCGCGAAAACACCAGACAGGCAGTACAGGAACGTACTACAGGAGTAGCAGTTCGGACCGAAGTGCCTAACCGTTTTCAAACTCGTAGAGCCAACCGTTCCCGTTAAAAAAAGAACTTCCCGATCGCCGGCGACGGTGGTCTTGGAAGTTCTTTTGTATACGTATATAGATGCGTTCAATCTGGCGATATACGATCCAGCTTATTTGCAAACAAAAACTGGCGATCCTGAAACCGCCAGTTTTTGTGTTTTATTTGTATCCTCGCGGGGAAATTCCCTGCATGTATAAAGCTGGCGGAAAACGTCGATGACCCGCCTTGTCTTTTTTACACTGCATCGTCCTTGAAAGCGACACCCTCTACTTTTACGTTCACTTCCACAACCCGCAAACCTGTCATGCTTTCGACAGCTTCTCGCACATTTTGCTGAAGAATCCGGGACACCTCATGGATCGGTGTTTCGTAGAGTACAATAATACGAAGATCAATGGCAGCTTCCAACTGTCCAACCTCCACTGATACGCCTTTTTGCACATTTTTACCACTCAGCCTTTTGGCCCAGCCTTCAGATAAGCCACCTGACATTGCAGCAATGCCGGGCGTCTCCAGTGCAGCCATCCCCGCAATTTTACCTACGACATCGTTGGAAATCTTGATGTTTCCTGCTTCCAGTTGTTGAATTTGCTCTGCCATGACCTATGTCCCCCTTCATCCATCCTTTATTTGTATTGTAAAGCCTCAGCCACTGCAATTGCAAACCTTACGTAGGAAAAACAACTTTCGTTTACAACCTATATCCATTTGGGTATATTAATTTAGAAAATCCATACAAGTGACAGCATTCACCAAACTTGTACATATCCTTTGATATCGAGGTGCACTACATTGAAAAAATGGTTATCTCCCAGCTTGCTGGTAGCGACCTTTGCCCTTAGCGCAGTCGCTCATTACGCACATTGGAACGCGATCGCTCAATTCGTCATTTGCGCAATCTCTGTCGTGTTCGTAGCCGGGTTTCTCGGCAGAGCCACCGAAAGCGTAGCCCATTATGCAGGCCAACGTCTGGGCGGATTTTTGAATGCCACTTTCGGCAACGCAGCCGAACTGATCATTGCCATCTTTCTCGTCAAAGAAGGTCTTTACGATATGGTGAAGGCGAGTCTGACCGGCTCGATCATCGGCAATTTGCTGCTAGTGCTTGGAGCAAGCCTGTTCGCCGGTGGGTTGAAATACAAAGTACAAAATTTTAATGTATCACTGGCTGGCTTAAGCGGTTCACTGATGATTGTGGCGGTCATTGCCCTGTTTGTTCCAGCTGTATTTCTGAATACGCATGTCATTACGGATAGTGAATCGGATACACTCAGTCTCATTGTAGCAGGCACACTGATTGTGGCTTATATTGCGTGGCTTATTTTTTCCATGATTACACATAAAGACTATTTATCTGACGTTACTGAACAACAGGACGAGGAACTGCCGCATGAGCACGCCCCTGTGTGGTCCAGAAACAAATCCATCACTTACCTGGTAATCGCTACCGTTATGGTCGCCTTTGTCAGCGAATGGCTTGTAGGAACACTGGAGGTATTCACGACCCAGTTCGGACTCAGCGAATTGTTCGTGGGTGCATTCCTCGTTGCCATTATCGGTAATGCAGCTGAGCACAGCGCGGCCATTTTGCTGGCGATGAAAAACAAAATCGGCGCATCTGTCGAAATCGCAGTCGGCAGTAGTCTGCAAATTGCGCTATTCGTTGCACCTGTGCTGATTTTCATCAGCTACTTCATGGGAAGTACGATGAATATCGTTTTCACCACGATTGAGCTGGTCGCCATTGCCGTCGCTGTATTTATCGCCAAGTCTATTACCCAAGACGGCTCAACCAACTGGTATGAGGGATTAATGCTGCTGGTTGTGTATGTTCTGTTAGGCGTATCTTTCTTCCTCGTGTAGACCTTTCAAGGTAGGTTGGCTCTGTCCCATTGCATTATGTAAAAGCATCAAAAAAAGCATGCTCTCAGACTCGCATGCTCTCATCAATTAAAACCGTCTTCCTAATTGGCCTTATTGTTCATGGCCTCATATAGAATAGCCAGATTGCGTTCCAGCTCACTGACCAGCTGTTTACCTACCATTTCCGGAAGAAGGCCGGCGCGAACCGCAAAATCCACTTCCTTGGAAAATCCGTACATCTGAGTATCCAGCACTTCCTCATAGAGAGGGCAATAACGGGTTGCCAGATTCTCCATCTGTACTTCAATAAGCTTCTTTATTTTATCTGCGTCGTCCTGAAGCAGATTAATGGCCCTGATGTTCAATTGTTCCTGCAAATCAGATGAAGTCATGGATTCTTCCCCCCTATGTCTCAATGTCGCACAAGACGTCCTATCGTTAATATTAGACCAAATTGCAGGCTAATACAAGAACCTGACAAAAAAAGCATCCCTACAGTTACAGGTAGGGATGCTTTTGATCCAAGAATATAGTCAGGAGGCTACCGTTATGTGTAGCCCATGCTTCTGGAACACTTCAGTCATCGCTTTCTTGGCTTCCTCTGCGTCAGGTCCGTGAACATGAAGCTCATAGCTGTGGTTGCTGACCAATGTCGTAAACAAGCCAAGTATACTTTTCACATCAATATACTTACTTTCGGAATGAAGGACGATGGAAGAAGTAAACTTGCTCGCTGTCTGTGCAATTTCAACAACAGCCGCATTATTATTAGACATAGAGATCCCTCGCTTTACTGGATTATCATGTATCTTTACTCATCCATTATAATACATTGAAATCGCTTTCTCAGCAAGAAGAGATATCGTTATTTTAAATTCTCAGGATTTAACGGCTCCAGCTCAGGAAGTAAAAATATGCCGTCTTTGCGGATTAGAACATCGTCAAAATAAATTTCGCCGCCGCCATATTCCGGACGCTGAATCAAGACCAAATCCCAATGGATCGAAGAACGGTTGCCGTTGTCTGCTGTTTCATAAGCCTGACCCGGCGTAAAATGCAAGCTGCCTGCAATTTTTTCATCAAACAGAATATCCTTCATCGGATGCAAAATATACGGATTGAACCCAATCGCAAACTCCCCAATATAGCGTGCTCCCTCGTCAGAATCCAAAATATCGTTCAGCCGCTTTGTATCATTACTCGTTGCTTCTACAATTTTACCATTCTCAAAGCGGAATTTTACATTTTCAAAAGTGATACCATTGTACAATGTTTGTGCATTATAGCTAATGGTTCCGTTGACAGAATCTCGCACGGGTGCGCTATATACTTCGCCATCCGGGATATTGCATTGACCGGAGCATTTGATGGCACCGATTTGCTTAATAGAGAAATTCAGATCCGTGCCCGGTCCGCTAATCCGCACCTTGTCCGTCCGGTTCATCAGGTCTGCCAACGCATCCTGTGCCTTATCCATTTTCGCGTAATCCAGATTGCACACATTGAAATAAAAATCCTCGAACGCCTCTGTGCTCGTATTCGCTAACTGCGCCATGCTGTCATTCGGATAACGCAATACAACCCATTTCGTATGCTTCACCCGCTGCTCGCTATGTACCGCATGCTGATAAATCGAATTATACAATTTCATCTTGTCTTCCGGTACGTCTGACAGATCATTGACATTTTCACCAGCGCGAATCCCAATGTAGCAATGCATTTGTTTCATCCGATTAAGGTCTATTTCAGCCCAGGTTTGCACCATTTCCTTTGTCGCATGGCGAAGCATGGCGCTCTGGACCTTACGATCAGTAAGCTGAACGAAAACGTTGCCACCTTTTTTGCCCACCTCATGAATAATGGCGTTAAGCAGGTCACGCTCTGTACCGATCATTTCAACCAGCACGTTCTCACCCGGCTGTACCTCAACAGAGTAACCTACCAGATTTTCTGCCAGTTTAAGTATTCTGGGATCTTTCATTTGTTGTCTCTCCTTCTCTATTTCATTCTTTTTGAACAACGGTTAATTCCAAATCCATTGTATCATGCCCGCCCTGTTACTTGTAGCCCTCAAAAGCAACTCTGGTAATCAGAGCTTCCTCATGCTCCTCTCCGATTGCCTCCTGCCGGGCAATTCGGCATTCCGACGACAACTTCAGGGGCAGACCTGTTTGGCGGTCTATCGTCAGATGATACACAGCCTGCACATCAGAATGTTCTAATTGGCTACTCATATCCTCGCAACTCTGCGCCCATATTCGATTCAATTTTTGCTGTAGCTCTCGATTTGTCCCGTCATACTTCATTTTCGCTTGCAAGAGTTGAGGATTTATGGCATTCATTTCTTTCATTAAACGCTCTTTCAACCATCGCTTTGCGGATGCAGGCTCCGGCTCAATCCTCACTACCCAGGTTCCCCGCGCTGCCCCAGCCTCCATACGAACGGTCTTATTCAGTGCATTCAGTTCCTCCAGCTCCTGAAGCGGATTAAAACGATTTAACATCCCTACTCCATTCATAGCTATACGTTCAGGCGTCACCGCAATCCATTTTCCATCCAGACGAAGAAAACGCTCCTGTGTTACCCCATCCCCGAATACGCCTTGTTCGAGTGCAGCATAGCTTGACTGTTTGTTAAAAGCCGACGCAGAACCCCAATGCATGGTCAGTTCATCGTGATTGCTCACTTTTCCATGATATGCAAATTGTTTGTTCGTCAGCAGACCGTTTTTGGTTATGACACCAGCTTGTCCTTTGAACGTTAATATTTCTTTGCCCGCTACTCCTGCAACGGCTCTTTTAAAAATCTGCTCCGGCGCATTTTGCTGTTCTGTCAGTGTACATCCACTCAACGAGCACATCACCAGCAATATACAAACTAGCATAACCCATTCTCTTCTCCAACGCATCCAGTTCTCCACCCATCATGTCCTGAAATAACCATTACCTGTGTACTTACCATTCTAGTGACGCTTATGCGCCACACACGTCTGAGTTTGTTATTTTTATAGCTACGATTAGGGTTTCCTGTCTACAAAAGGTTATGCACAGCACAAAAAAGAGAATATTCCATTAGGAACATTCTCTATGAATTACTGACATGATCAATAACAATCCGGTTGCGCCCTTCATTTTTCGCCTCATACAGAGCCATATCTGCCCTGTAAAATAAAGATTCAATACTAATCTGCTTATCCAGCCAATTCCATTCGGCAATTCCACAGGAGACGGTCACCTGTGGCTGGGTCTCATGTTCTATGCGATAACGGATTTTTTCCGCATATTCCAACGCCTGCTGCACACCAAGCTGCGGCAAATAGATCGCCAGTTCCTCGCCGCCCCATCTAGCACATACATCCTCACTGCGAGTCGCCGAACGAACAATATCGCTGACGCTTTTCAATATTCGGTCACCTGTCTGATGCCCGTATGTATCATTCACCTGTTTGAACTGATCAATGTCCACCAGAATAAGAGATCCGCAAAAATCTTTCTCCTGATGCCTCTGAATTACTTTGTCCACATAATGACGTACATACAAACCCGTTAACATGTCCATATTGGCCAGACGCCGTACCTCAGCATGCAGCATGGCATTTGTTACAGCCAAACCGATATGGGGCGCCAGCATTTGCAGCATTTTGTAATTATCGTACGAAAAAAAGTGAGGGAGCTTACTGGACAATAAAATAGCCCCTCTCGGCGTACCGCTGGTTTTCATAGGTACCGCCATCAAAGAAAGGGAGTCGGTCATATCCATAAAACTGGAGGATATCTTCCCTTCCTTTCTGTAATCCGACACGATGAGAGGCTCTCCTGTTCTGCGTATCAGCCCTGCAACCCCATCCTCATCAGAGTAACTATGCAGACTCAAACTTTCTACGTTGCTTGACGTGACCTTAAAGCAATTTCCCTCCTGATCGAGTTGCACAATACAACAAAAGTCAGCCAAGAACATTTTCAATAATTCCTGCACAGCAAACTCGAATATTTCATTCAGTTTAAGGCTTTGATTCAAGCGCTGAACGAGTTCATTAATGAGGCGCAACTCATGGATGAGCACATTGGATTGCTCCAACAGCTTTGCATTTTCAAATGCGGTGCCGGCTGTGTCTGCCATCATGGCGATCAGCTCCACATCCACTTCCTTCATGCTTTCGGCACCTGATGGAAGAATCATATGGAATACACCATATACTCCTTGCTTGCCACGTAAAGGAATGCCAATTTCGGTCATTTCTCCTTCTGTGCCTACAGGCTCATTTACAGCCATTTGACCTTTCATAAATGCACGCACACATACATCCTCGTCCCGCTCGTGCAACAACAAAGGTTTGACCTGTGGATTACGACTGTGACGATCCTGGCTCATATATAACGTGATATCCACATGCGGAAACAAGTAAGCTATGCTGCCAAATACCTCGTCCAGCACGCCTTCAACATCAATCTTGTCATGCATCCGCTTTACAATCTGAAATAAAATAGAGCGTCGCCTGCCTTCGCGGTCGCTCCGGTTCTTCATCCCGAGGATGTCTTCCATAAATATATACTCAAATCTCGTATAAAAGCAGGATCTAAAATGCAAAGCTGCCGCCAATAATGCATCCTGCTCAGGAACAGAATGTTGAGCAGGCAGTGTAAAACGAAGAGCAGCAAAAGCCTCACCCTTATAATTGCGGCAAAATACAGGAACCATGTACACAAATGCAAGGCTTCCGTCCCGAAGTTTGCATTGGCTTATTTCCATTTCTCTGGACAAGCAGCAACGTTCGATCAGCTCCAAATCCTCGTCATTATCCTCTTCCCTACCTGCAACGCGAACACCTGTAAAATTAAAAACGGCGGTATGTTCTTCATTAACCCACGATATGCCATTGCTCTGCTGCAACCAGTTTCGATACCCTTGGACAAGAAGCTGATTAATATAGGGGAAATCAAAAGGTGTCATATCCATGTTTTGCAGCCAGGCAAAAGACGTATACCCTTTATCATCAAACAGCGGGGCATCGCTAGCCTGGGCTGTTTTACCGTCAAGCGTTTGCTGATCCGTTGTTGAAAAGTCCGACATATTAAGGCGCTCCTTCACAGCAAAATTAGCTGTACCAAGACAGCGGCTATACACCACTATAGCTTATAATATGATCTATTTTACTCTTAACTACAGAAATATGCATCCATTTTTCAGAAATTCGTCCCACTTTTTTAGTTCTAAAGCCCTATCGACAAATTTTGACGTTTTCATTCTTTTTCTCTTCTTGACATTGACCCATCATTACATATAGTATATATTAATGAAAAAGACTGTACGGCAGAACTATCTACTGTGCGGATCTTAAATTTTGGGCGTAACAGTTTGTGTCACCCTCATCTTATTTGTTGCTGACAGGACAGCGGCTGAACTTTTCTGTCAGTAGTGCGCATCACCTTGATAGGTAGCGCCGAACAAATTGGAGCGCAAAGAGAGCCCCAACTCAAATTTTAATTATGAAGGAGTTAACTCTATAATGGCACGTTACACTGGTCCTAAATTTAAATTGAGCCGTCGTCTGGGAATTTCCCTGAGCGGCACAGGTAAAGAATTGAAACGCCCTTTCCCTCCGGGACAACATGGTGCAAACCAACGGAGAAAAATCAGCAACTACGGTATGCAGCTTCAAGAAAAACAAAAGCTGCGTCACATGTACGGCTTGGGTGAAAAACAATTCCGCACTCTGTTCAACAAAGCTCAACACATGCACGGTATCGCTGGTGAGAACTTCATGTTCTTGCTGGAAAGCCGCCTGGACAACCTCGTGTTCCGTCTTGGCTTTGCTAACTCCCGTGCAGGCGCACGTCAATTGGTAGCACACGGTCACGTTACTGTGAACGGTAAAAAAGTTGACATCGCTTCTTACCAAGTAAGCCTGGGTGACGTGATCGGTCTTCGCGAAAGAAGTCGTTCCCTGTCTTCCATCAAAGAAGCTTTGGAAAACCGCAACCACTTGGTAGCTTACCTGGAGTACAATGACGCAGCTCTGGAAGGCAAATACATCCGTTTGCCTGAGCGCGGCGAATTGTCCCAAGATATCGACGAAAAACAAATCGTCGAATTCTACAACCGCTAATCCTTGTGATAGCACCGAAAAGCACCCGAACTTCGTTCGGGTGCTTTTTTCGTGTTACTGTTGCGTGTTGCTTGCAACATTTTATTCGATTGGTATATATACCTTGATATCCAAATCGGGAAAGGAAGAATTCATTACATCGGTGATTTCAAAATCCGGTCCTTCCCTACGTTCAAATAAACCCAGGGCTACCTCACTCCCGTCATGTGTCTCACATTTTTATCAGCCCAGCTTGATTTTGGCGAACTTCCGTTTACCAACCTGCACAATATCGCCTTCCTGCGGCGTGTATGCTTCGTTAACATCGGTCCATTTCTCTTCGTTAATTTTGACCGAGCCCTGCTGAATACTGCGTTTGGCTTCACCGTTAGAAGCCGCAAATCCCAATTGAGTCAGCAATTGGATGACACGGATGCCGCCATCTTCCAAATGATCCTCCGTCAAAGTGAACTCTTCAATATCGTCAGGCAGCGCTCGTTGCTGAAATACAGTCACAAAATGCTGCTTCGCTGCTTCCTTCGCTTCCTTACCGTGGTACATGCGTACCAACGTTCCGGCCAGCTTCATTTTGGCGTCACGCGGATGCACTGAACCGTTCTTAATACCTTCCGCGAGCTCAGCCAGTTCCTCATTGTTCAAATCTGTTGCCAGCTCAAAATATTTAAGCATCAGTTCATCAGGAACCGACATGGATTTTCCATAGATTTCGTTCGGCTCCTCATCGACACCAATGTAATTGCCCAGACTTTTGCTCATCTTCTGCACGCCATCCAGCCCTTCAAGCAGTGGCAACGTAATGGTGGCCTGTGGCTCCACTCCGTATTCCTTTTGCAGAGTTCTGCCCATCAGCAAATTGAACTTTTGATCTGTACCGCCCAGCTCAATGTCGCTTCGGAGTTCCACGGAATCCATCCCTTGCATCAACGGGTAGAAAAATTCATGGATGCTGATCGGCAAGCCGTTTTGGTATCTTTTCGTAAAGTCATCCCGTTCCAGCATACGTGCGACAGTTACTTTAGCGGCCAGAGTTACCACATCCGCAAAAGACATGGGCGCCAACCAATGGGAATTGTAGTATACCTTTGTTTTTTCGGGGTCCAGAATTTTGAATATCTGCTCCTTATACGTCTGAGCATTGCGCTGGACATCTTCCTCGCTCAGTTGCTTACGAGTTTCCGATTTGCCTGTCGGATCACCAATCTTGCCCGTAAAATCACCGATGATAAGTTGTACCTGATGACCAAGCTCCTGAAACTGGCGTAGCTTATGCATAACGACCGTATGCCCAATGTGAATGTCCGGCGCCGATGGGTCAAGTCCTAATTTAATTTGAAGCGGCTCACCGCTAATGACCGATTTAATAAGCTTACGCTTCAGCTCGTCCTCCGGTACAATTTCTGCCACACCACGTTGAATCACATTTAATTGGCGTTCTACCTCTACCTGCTGTTCAAGCTTCAACTCTTCCCACTTCATCCTGTATACCTCCTGTTTTTTATCCAAAATATTACATATTAAACAAACCAAAAAGCCCCTTTCATCCCAAGGGACGAGAAGGAGCTGCTCGCGTTACCACCCTAATTAAAGAAACGTATGCCAAAGACAAGTGTTTCTTTCACTTCATTCCTATAACGGGCCTACACCCGGTACTGGATTACTATAGTCAGCTTCGCAAATCTGCAAAAGCTCTACCATTCATCCAGACAGCTCCAGACGGTAATTCAAAGGAGAGTCGTTACCGATTCGCACCACCCATCGGCTCTCTGTACAACGTGATTCCACCTTCTACTGAAGTCTTTCTCTGCTTTTCACGATATTTACTTTGACCTATTTATACCACACCACTTTTATAGAGTCAACGACACCAAAAGACAGGCTTTTTAGCATATGGGTTCATTTTGTAATTTTATGCTATAATAATGGCTGTTATAAAGGAGGAAGACTTAATGGTTGAAGAAAAAAACAATGTGTCAGAGCCAAAGCCTTCCCGCTTATGGACATACATGCGAAGGCTCGGCCGTGTCATAAAGTGGGTCGTCATCATCGGTTTTATGGGAGCGCTGTTTGCAGGAGGAGCCGCAGCCGGCTATGTAGCCTCTATTGTGAAAAGCGAGCCTGTGCGCTCCAGATCCATGATTGAACAGGAAGTAGACAAAAATGCAATTACAGGCTTCGCTTATTTCAATGATGGCTCCCCTATCGGACAGCTCCGGACAGAAGAAGATCGGCGTCCTGTCACGTTTAAGGAGATTCCGCAACTCGTTATTAACGCAGTCATTGCCATTGAAGATAACCATTTTTACGAGCATAAAGGTGTCGATCTGTCGGGAACGCTGCGGGCTATAAAACAAAAAGCGCTGCATGAATCCGTACAAACCGGGGGAAGCACCCTAACCCAGCAGCTCGCCCGTCGTGTCTTTCTGAATCTGGATCGCACAGATGACCGCAAGGTCAAGGAAATTTTGCTCTCTCTGCGCCTTGAGCGCTTCCTGAGCAAGCAGCAAATTATTACGGCCTATCTCAATAAAGTACCTTTTGGTAACGGATCAAGCGGTTATAACGTCTTTGGGATCAAAGCAGCGGCCAAAGGTATATTTAATGAGAATGATCTGAATAAGCTGAATGTGGCTCAAGCCGCCTATCTGGCAGGTCTACCACAGCTTCCTTCCTCTTATTCCGCTTACAACGGTAAGGGTGAATTTAACGAGTCCGGCTTTAAAAGGGCGATCAACCGCCAGCAGCTGGTACTTAGCAGGATGCTAGAGGAGAACAAAATCAATCAGGCACAGTATAATGAGGCGATGGCTTTTGATATCAAAAAGTCGCTCGCTCCACGCACCGTTAAAGCCTACAACACGTATCCGTATCTTATGATGGAAACGGAACGGCAAGCGGCACAGGCACTTATGTCAATCACAAATCCGGGTCAAGCGGCCAATGCCAGTGCAGATGCCAAAACTATGGATGATAACGACGTACTCAAAGAAGCTGAACAACAGCTTCGAACAGGTGGTTATATGATATATACCACTATTGATAAAAGTATCTACAAGTCGATGCGCCAAATTGCAGAAAACAAGGATAATTTCTCTTCCACAAGTAAAACCAAGGGTGACGAGCAAGCGGCCGCCATTCTTATCCAGCACAAAACAGGCGCGATTCTCGGTATGATGGAAGGCCGGGATTTCCAAAAGGAACAGATGAATTATGCTACCCAGATGGTACGCCAGCCGGGATCGGCTATGAAGCCGATTGCCGCCTATCTTCCTGCATTGGATAGCGGTCTTGTGCAGCCAGGCAGCATCGTAGATGATGCACCTATTATTTTGAAGGATGGCAGCAATGGGTATCACATCCCGAAAAACGCCAATAACCGCTATCAGGGGCTTGTTACGGCCCGTTATGCTTTGAATCAGTCACTAAATACGGTAGCACTCAAGCTGTTTAACGAAAAAGTGGGTATCAGCAAAGCTTGGGATTTTGTCAAGAAGCTAGGCATTACCACCTTGGAACCAAGCGATAACAACGCCCAGACGGGTGTACTCGGCGGCTTGGCCCATGGGGTCACAGTCGAGGAACTGACGAATGCTTATGGTGCGATTCCAAACGGCGGTGTATTTAATGACGCCTACATGATCGAAAAAATTGTGGACTCGCAAGGGAATATCGTTTATAAGCATCAGCCTAATCCTGTACAAGCCTTTACACCACAAACCGCTTATCTGATGACGGATATGCTGCGTACAGTCGTGTCGGAAGGTACAGGCAGACTCGTGAAGCGTAATTTCAATCAAGCTGGCAAGATTCCGATTGCTGGTAAAACAGGTACTACACAATCTTATACCGATGTATGGTTCGAGGGCTTTACGCCTGACGTCACACTGGGTGTATGGGTTGGTTACAAGCAGCCTGTCAATAAGCTTGAAACGAAAGCACAAAAAGAGCGGGCACGTCGCCTGTGGGCGCAAATCATGAATGAAGTGACCGCCAAGGATCCGGATCTGTTCCAAACCAACAGCTTCAAGCGACCAGACGGTATTGTAACAAGAACAGCGTCCGCATACGGTTCGGATATTTACAACAGTAAGTATCCACCCAAAAACAGTGAAAATGGTGTCACTCGTGCCAAATATATTACCTATCAAGGTGTCAATTACATTCCACGGGACGGCACACCGGATGACATGTTGAACGAGCGGACCGTTAGTAAACGGGAAAAACCGATTTCAGAGCTGATTAAAGAGCTCCAGCAAGCCTTTACGGTGATGAGACGACATAATTCATTGTCCTACTATCTGCCTCAGGATGCAGATAAGGCGGCTCCTACCCAGATTGATCCGCGCAAAGACGATGGAGCCGATCCTAGTGCTCCGTCTAACGTTAGCGTAAGCTATAGTGACGGAAAAGCGAGGATCAGCTTTAGCCCAAGTGGAAACAGCGACGTCGTAGGATACCGCCTATATCGTTCTACGGATGGGGGCAGCTTCCAACGGCTTGGCAAGGTCGTCATGGCTGACGGCTCTAAAGTGTTCTCTGACAGCCCGGGTGGCAGCAGCTCCAGCTACTACGTAACCGCCGTTGATGTAGGCGGACATGAGTCAGGGCCAAGCCCCCAAGCAAGTGCAGCTCCTGTAACGCCACCTGTTGATCCCGAGAATCCAGTTGTACCGGGTGAAGGAGATGGAACAGGTGCGCAGCCTACGGAGACTCCTACCGCTCCTGGGCAGCCTCAAGCGAAAGCAGCAGGCTCAGCCGTGGCGCTCCAATGGAGTGCAGGAAAGCCTGAGGACGCGATTACAGGCTATAACGTGTACTACAGTGAAAGCGGTGCGGAGCCTTTTGCAAATATCGGCTCCACCGCATCCACCAGCTTTCAATATAAAGCGGGCAGCAAACCGAAGGGCTGGTTCCGCATCACTTCCAAGAATGCCTTGGGGGAATCACCTCCTTCCGGAGCCGTTCGTCCATAAAAGCTCACAACAGCAACAAAAAGGGAGTCCCTTAGCCATCACGGCTTTGGAGACTCCCTTTTTTGTATCTTTCTTAAAAAGCATTTCAATCCTCTATGGTAGACAAATCTCCTGTAGGAAGATTAAGCTCCCAAGCTTTCAGTACACGTCTCATAATTTTACCGGAACGAGTTTTGGGCAGCTTTTCCTTAAACTCAATTTCACGTGGTGCAGCATGGGCAGACAGCCCTTCTTTGACAAAGCGATAAATATCCTGCTGCAAAGCTTCGGAGGGTGTATAGCCTTCACGGAGTGAGATAAAAGCTTTAATGATCTCTCCCCGTATGGTATCCGGCTTTCCGATCACTCCAGCCTCCGCTACAGCGGGATGCTCCAGAAGCTTGCTCTCGACCTCAAAAGGACCAATTCGCTCCCCGGACGAATTAATGACATCATCAATTCGCCCCTGAAACCAGAAGTATCCGTCCTCATCCATATAAGCAGAATCACCGGACACATACCAGTCGGAAAAACGGAAATACTCCTGAAATTTGTTCGGGTTGTTCCATATACGGTTCATCATAGACGGCCACGGCGTACGTATCGCCAAATGCCCCATTCGGTTAGGCGGCAGCACTTGCCCCCTGTCGTCCAGAATAGCAGCCTGGATGCCAGGCAATGGCTTTCCCATCGAGCCGGGCTTAATCGGCAGCTCAGGGTAATTACAGATCATTTGGCCACCCGTTTCCGTCATCCACCAGGTATCATGAATACGTTGCTTATATACCTGCCAGCCCCAGCGCACCACCTCGGGATTCAGCGGCTCTCCGACGGACAGCACATGTCGCAGGCTTCCGAGATCATATTTGTCAACGATATCCTCCCCTGCGCTCATGAGCATCCGAAACGCCGTAGGAGCGCTATACCATACGGTCACCTCGTGACGCTCAATGGTTCGATACCAGTCCTCGGGGCTAAAACGACCGCCACGAATAACATTTGTTACTCCATTCAGCCATGGGGCAAAAATGCCATATGACGTTCCGGTAACCCAACCAGGATCGGCTGTACACCAATACACATCATCTTCACGCAGATCCAGCACCATTTTTCCGGTATAATAGTGCTGTATCATCGCGTTTTGCACATGATATACGCCTTTAGGCTTGCCCGTTGAGCCTGACGTGTAATGAATAATCAACCCATCCTCACGACTCAGCCATTCCGGTTCAAGTTCCTCGGAGGACGCAAGCATTTCCGTCTCAAAATCAATAATCCCCTGCTCCCGTTCGTCCACGTCGCCAACCACAAAAATATGCCGCAGCTCCGGAAGTTGGTCACGCTGTACGCGCGCGAGAAGTGCAGGCGTGGTCACCAGCGCCACCGCCCCGCTATCTTCTAGCCGATCCTTGACCGCCGTTTCCATAAATGCCTCAAATAAAGGTCCGACGACTGCGCCTACCTTCAAAATGCCAAGCAGACTAATGACCAGCTCAGGTGAACGCGGCATAAATATAAATACCCGCTCCCCTTTGCCAATTCCGTATTTACGCAGCACATTACCAAACCTGTTGGAGCTGGCACGCAACTGAGAAAAGGTGTAGGCTTCATGGCGGTTCGCGTCACAATACAACAACGCCGTTTTGCTGCCTCTCCCTTCCTCTACATGCCGGTCAATCGCTTCATGCGCCATGTTCACCTTGCCTGATTCATACCACGTAAAATGACGCTCTGCATCTTCCCACTGAAAGCGGTTGTAAGCTTGTTCATACGGGCCCATGTTGGATGTGGGAACTACAGCCTGGAGTTCTTCAATCTTCATGCGTTCAGCCTCCTCACGATATAATGAGAATAATATAGAACATGATAACGCTTACAAATTCAATACAAGCATGTCAATTCCTTTGTTTAACATCTGATAAAAGCGACCAATTGTGAACAATTTATGTCTAAAACAGTATATCATAGGTGAGGATGTGACGACCATCCTTTTCATTTATTTGTTTTTTTGCTATAAGTAGGGGATATGGAGAGCTAGGTCACAGTAAACAAGGAGGCACATGTATGCAGCATTTAAAACTGCACCATTTGGACACGCTGAGTCATAACGGGCAAAAGATCTACTTAGAAGGCCCCGTATCCGCTGACCAACTGCGTTCATTTCAAATGCATCCACAACTGGACGCCTTTCGCAAGCCGAAGGAGCAATTCGACGCGCTGGTGGATATTTCGGGACTGCCGGAAGGCAGGATTATCATCGCTCATGATGGGGAAACCATTCTCGGATATGTGACTTTTCACTATCCGGATGAGATGGAACGCTGGTCGGAAGCCGGAATGAAGGACCTGCTGGAGCTTGGAGCGATTGAGGTAGCCGACGAATATCGCGGACTGGGTCTGGGAAGCCAAATGATCCGTGTCGCCTTTGAGGACGGACAACTGGAATCCTATATTATTTTTACGACTGAGTACTATTGGCATTGGGATTTAAAAGGCAGCGGTCTCTCTGTATGGGAATACCGCCGCATGATGGAACGTCTGATGAAAACCGTGGATATGATCTGGTACGCAACGGATGATCCTGAAATATGCTCCCACCCGGCGAATTGCCTAATGGTCCGAATGGGAGAGGATGTCCCCCTCACGTCACGGGAACAGTTTGATCGTATCCGGTTTGTGAGAAGGTTCATGTATTAAATATTATACTATTTTCCATTTAAGACAAATACTTCAGCATATACTCCACAATCCGATGCGAACGATGGGAAGATTCTATTGTAAATTCGCCAAAATTAACGTGGGCAGATCCGTCTGCCTTATCAGACATAGAGCGGAGGACCACGTAAGGCACAGCGTTCATATGGGCTGTCTGAGCCACTGCTGCACCCTCCATCTCGGTACAAGCACCGTCCATCTCCTGATGCAATGCAGCTACCAGCTCACGACTGGCGATAAACTGGTCACCGGAAAGCACCTTGCCGATAATATAACGATCGCCGAAGGATTGACAGGCTTGCTCAGCCAGGCGAACAAGATCAGGATCAGCTGCAAACTCCGAGGTATCCTGATAAGGAATGATCCCTTTGGCGTAACCCAAAGGTGTTACATCCATATCATGCTGCATACACGTCGAGGAGATCACGATATCCCCAATATTTAAATCCGGATGCACCGCCCCTGCCACTCCTGTAAATATGATTTGTTCCGCTCCAAAGCTATCGATAAGGATTTGTGTCGTTACCGCAGCATTGACCTTACCTACACCGGACTTGCATACGACAACCTGTTGACCGTGAATGACTCCCTTTGTATAGGTGATTCCAGCCTTGACCGACTTACTAGCTTCAGTCATTGCAGCAAGCAGCAGCTCAATTTCTTCATCCATGGCACCAATTAATCCATAAATTCGGCTCATCTCAAATCCCTCTATTCTTTGTTTAATGATGTGCATTATGGACTATGTATTCACGAAAAAAGCTCCATAAAAGGAGCTTTCATCAAAGGTCTATCCTGTTAACAAATTTGTCTAGTCTAAATAATTAACGGACAACCGCAAAATCGTCTCATGCGGCAAAATAACGCGGGGATTTTCCACATTTTCCTTCTTCATCAGCTTGGTCAGCAAACGCATCGCTACTGCACCCAAATCGTACATCGGTTGCGCTACTGTTGTAAGCTGCGGACGAACCATGGAAGCCATACGGATATTGTCCACACTGATGACAGAGAAATCGTCCGGTACTTTCAAGCCTTCATCCTGAATGCTATGAATCGCACCAATTGCCATTTCATCCGTAGCCGCAAAAATTGCGCTTGGCTTCTTCTTGAGGCCCAGGAAATACTTCATTGCCTCCACACCGGACTCATAACGATAGTTCCCGATTCGCACGAGATCTTCCTGATATTCCATTCCTGCTGCTTCCAGCGCTCTCTTGTAGCCTTGGAAACGTGCATAGCCATTCGCAGGGTCCTGAAGAGTACCACTAATCATCGCGATTTGACGGTGCCCGTGGCGGATCAATGTATTCACAGCATCAAAAGCAGCGGCTTCATGGTCAATATCAACCGAAGGGTAGCTGCCTTTCTCATCACTCGTTGCGCACAGAACGATAGGAACCGCAGCCGTATGAAAGGCCTGAATATGCTCGTCCGTTACTGTGCCACCCATGAACAGAAGTCCATCAACCTGCTTTTCGAGCAGCGTATTGATGACACGAATCTCTTTTTCTTTCCTCTTATCGGCATTACACAAAATAATGTTATAGTGATACATATTCGCAATATCCTCAATGCCCCGCGCAATCTCTGCGAAAATTGAGTTTGATATATCAGGGATAACCACGCCGACGGTTGTTGTCTTCTTGCTGGCCAGACCTCTAGCCACCGCATTAGGCCGATATCCCAATTGCTCAATCGCTTCATATACCTTCTTGCGTGTCTGAGGCTTTACGTTAGGATTATTGTTAACTACACGGGACACTGTCGCCATTGAGACACCAGCTTCGCGAGCTACATCATAGATCGTTACCGTCAAATTCCTTCTCTCCATTGCCAATAAATTTTCAACCGAATCCTAGAACAACTAATTAGAACTATGATACGACAAAATACCACTTTATGCAACGACAGCGCTCATTATATCTATACCAAATGATCGTGAAACGCACGCGCAGTGATATTCGAATGGGATGTATGCCAGACAGCCTCTCCGCCCTTGATCAAAATGGCCTGCGGTGATTCATGCTGCAGCTGGAGCTTGTTCGCAGCCTCATTGGACACCGGCCGGTCTTCTACTACATAAATGATAACGTATTCAATATTTTCGTTGGGAGTGTCTTGCAAATAGGACTCCAGTTCCTGATGTGCGCAAGAGCTAATCGGACAGCGCGTGCTATGTTTAAAAAGAAGCAATGCCTTGTCTGATGACGCTTCCAGCGCCGCATTTAATTGTTGAACAGTAGTCATTTTTGTCATCGTCGCCATTGGATATACATTCCTTTCCTCGTATTGTCGTATGTCCTATTCACATCCTAACAAAAAGAACATGTAAAATCCAATGGTGACCATGAAAATTTTCATCTTTTTTAGTTTTTTGTATTCATAAACACAGATTCACTGGTAAAACCGGATAATTGCCCCAATCTTTTCTGTACATCGTTCATCCAATCCTCATCTCCCAGACTTCTCGCATAACGATAAAGGTCCAGCAGCAGATTGATTCGAAGCTCCATTCGCTCCTCCAAAGAGGATTGCCAGTCCACATTGGGATTGTCCGCTTCCTCCAGCACCAGCCTGCGAATAATTTCAGCCAGCTCGTTATTACGGGCAAAGGAAATGCGCCGAGCCGTAGGCTTCCTCCCCAAATTTTGCAATAGCTCCTTAATGTCCTTCGTTACATGCTGCAAAACCTTACTGGAGAAGCATGAAGCGCATGAAAATACGGGAACATGTAAAATTTCAACCTTGTCCGCATAAACTACCTTTCTTAACTCCAGCCCCATCGGTTTACCGCATTGGCATTGCTTATGCATTTAACCACCTCATTACGTAGGATCAAGCTATATGAGGATTTCATCAGAATCCAGATATATCTATCTACTAGTCTATAAAAGTTTTGTTAACTCTATAAAATTTTTCATACCCTCTTAAATTTCGACTTTGGGACCTCAAATCCTTCCACAGATTGCAGCTATGAACAAATTACCAAAGGTTTAGTGGTTCGCGAAATGGTGCTGCTAGTATTAAAAGAGCTAGTCAATTTATGAGAATGTACAGAGGAATGGACTTCCGGCGCTCTTTTTCTTAAGATGTATAGGTACAGATATAAAACAGCGTATCATCAAGTGACGCACGAAAGGATGGTTAGATGTCAAGACTTGCCGGAAAAAGGGTTATCGCCCTGGTAGATGAGGAATTCGAGGATCTGGAGCTATGGTACCCCGTGTACCGCGTTCGTGAAGAAGGCGCAGAAGTGCATTTGGCCGGTGCTGAAAAGGGTAAAAAATATATTGGAAAATATGGCGTACCTGCTGAAGCGGAATATGCCTTTGAGGAATTGAACAGCCGCGATTATGACGGGATTCTTGTCCCCGGAGGCTGGGCGCCGGATAAACTGCGCCGCTATCCCAAAGTGATTCAACTTGTACAGGAGTTTCATGCCGCCCACAAACCCATCGGGCAGATCTGCCACGCAGGCTGGGTGCTGATCTCCGCCAAAATTTTGGACGGTGTCACCGTAACATCCACACCGGGCATCCGTGATGATATGGAAAACGCAGGAGCCATCTGGAAGGACGAAGCTGTCGTGACAGACGGACATATCGTATCTGCCCGCCGTCCGCCTGACCTTCCGCCATATGGAAAAGCGTTCTGCGATCTGTTGGCAAACAATGCAAAGCAATAAGACAGTCCAGTAAAATGAGCAAAACACCTTCAAAATCGCCACGTTATCATGGTTTTGAAGGTGTTTTTTTATTCCAAAACAAGCTATACAACCATTGCAGGATTACTGCCGTCCAGGCCCGACTGAAATACAACTGACACTAACTGCGGTAAGCTTGTCTTCGATCGCCGCGCCGGTAGACATACTGAAGCACGCCTGGGCAACCAGCCTCGCCTCAGCTGTGGACGTGTTCAGCACACGATGCTTAACTCGCAGCAAGGACTGGGGAGACATGCTTAGCTGATGTATTCCCAACTCCAGCCACAAGGGAATGGAGCGTTCATCTCCTGCCATTTCACCACACACACTCACATCAATCCCCGCTTGATGAGCCGCCAGTGCCGTCATCCGCAGCATCCGCAGCACAGCCGGATGGTATGGATGGTACATATGGGCAATCTGCTCGTTCATACGGTCTACGGCCAGCACATACTGTACCAGATCATTCGTGCCTATACTGAAAAAATCTGTTTCAGCAGCGAGTAGATCGGCAATCATTGCTGCCGCTGGCACCTCAATCATAATCCCTTGCTGGATATGTGAATTGTAGGCAAGCCCTCTCGCATCCAAATCTGCCATAGCTTCCTTCAAGATCACATCCGCCTGGCGGATCTCCTCCACCGATGAGATCATCGGATACATGACCTTGATATTCCCTGCCGCACTGGCACGTAAAATAGCTGTCAGTTGTGTCTTGAATAATTCCTTCCAATCCAAGCTAATGCGTATAGCGCGATAGCCGAGAAACGGGTTTTCCTCCACCGGCAGTTGAAGATAGTCCAGCGGTTTATCCCCGCCGATATCCAATGTACGGATAACAACGGAGTGATTTCCTGCCTTTTCTGCTACCAGGCGATACACTTCATACTGCTCATCTTCATCCGGTGCAGAGTTTCGATCCATATATAAAAATTCCGTGCGGAACAGTCCAACACCCTGCGCTCCATGCTTCAATGCCGCCTCCAGTTCCTTGACAGAACTGATATTCGCTGCCAGCCTCAGTTCAGTTCCATCCTTAGTCACGGCTTCCACGGAAGCGAGCACCTGAAGCTGTTCTTTTCTGCGGAGCTGCTCATCACGTAATGCCGTATAATGGTCAATAATGGATTTCTCCGGCTTCACATAAACCTTACCCAAGTCTCCGTCGACAACCATCATATCCCCAGTCTGGACAGGCAAATTGAGATTGCTCTCCAGTCCCGAAACGAGCGGGATGCCCATCGCACGGGCCATGATCGCGGAATGCGATGTTTTGCCCCCATTCATAGTCACAATTCCTAATACATAGCTTGGATTCAAGTGGGCCGATTGAGATGGAGAAAGCTCCTTGGCTACCAGAATGTAAGGCTGTGTGTCCTTCGGAAGAGTTACTTCCGGCGCACCCAGCAAATGCTTGAGCAACCGATTCCCCACATCCTTGATGTCGATCGCCCGCTCCTTCATATATTCATCATCCAGCAGATCAAACATTGTCACAAAATGGTCAATTGCTTCCTTAACAGCCACCTCGGCTGCTTTATATTGACGCTCGATGATTCCTCGAACTTCGTTCATGAATTCAGGGTCCTCCAATATAGCCAGATGCGCATCAAAAATGCTGGATTCTTCCGGTCCCACCATTTCCCGAAACTCATCCTTAATAAACTGGATTTCACTTTTGGATGTGCGTATCCCTTCATACAACCGCTCGAATTCCTTTGCGAGATCCACCGCATCCATTTTCTGCTCAGGTAAATCCCACTCCCAGCTCGGCAGGACAAAAGCCTTCCCGATTGCCACACCCGCGGCGGCGCCGATGCCTTCTATCATGTTTCTACCCCTCCAACATTCCTGTCATGCAGCACAACGGACATTACCGAGGTCTGACCTTTTTTCACCGTTTTAAACGGAGCAAAGCTCCATGACTTCACACGATCCGGATTCGTAATGACCATAGGGGTCACTAAAGATGGAGCTTGTTCCCGCAGTGCCTGCAAATCAAATTTGATCAGCAATTGCCCTGGTTCCACCGTATCGCCTGCTTCTACCATAGCAGTAAAATTCCCTTTTAGCTGTGAAGTATCAATCCCTATGTGAAGCAGAACCTCAAGTCCCTCTCGTGTAGAAATGCCCAAAGCGTGCATGGTCGGATACAAATGCATAACCGTACCATACACCGGAGACACAAGTTCACCTCGCTCGGGAACAAAAGCAACTCCGTCTCCGACCAGCTTCGTTGCAAAAATTTTGTCCGGCACCTCGTGAATTGGCAGCATTTTTCCATGCACAGGGGCGTTGAACAACACTTGAGGAAGATCACGTTCCATAAGTTTCGCGATTTCCTCACGAATCAGCTCCGAATACGTACCGAATACAACCTGCAAATTTCCCCCGCCCAAGTTGATGAGTCCGGCCGAGCCCAAGGCTTTTATCGCTCCGGTATCAATCAGCCGGTCATTGTGGACGGTGAGGCGCAACCGTGTAATGCAGGCTTCCACCCGAACAATATTTTCCTTCCCACCAAGCGCCTCCAAAATGAGCGGAGCGCTGTAGGGAATATTGCCTGCCCAATCCTCCAGAACTGAACCTTCCTCGCGACCTGGAGTGGGAATACGGAACCTCCGAATCGCCCAGCGGAATAGCACATAATACACCAGACCATACGCCACCCCTAACGGAATCAATAACCAAGCGTTATGTGACAGATGGAAATTGAGTACGTAATCAATAACACCCGCTGAATATGAAAAACCGTGATGAATATCCAACTCGAAGGTAAGCCACATGGCCAGACCGGACATAACCGCATGAACAAGGAACAAATATGGAGCGGCAAACAAAAAAGCAAACTCGATTTGTTCTGATACACCGGTAAAAAAGCAGACCAGGGCAGCAGTCAAAAATGTCTTTTGCACCTTTGGCTTCAAGTCTTCACGTGCTTCCTGAATAATCGCCAGCGCAATGGCAGGAATCGCAAACATCATAATGGGGAACAAACCGGACATGAAATAGCCCGCTGTCGGATCGCCAGCAAAAAAACGAGGTAAATCTCCCTGCACAACGTTGCCAGACGGCGTTTTATATGTACCCAGTTGGAACCAAAATATATTATTAAGCAG
The DNA here is from genome assembly GCF_050467745.1 of Paenibacillus sp. NRS-1781. Classification (NCBI taxonomy): domain Bacteria; kingdom Bacillati; phylum Bacillota; class Bacilli; order Caryophanales; family Paenibacillaceae; genus Paenibacillus; species Paenibacillus sp. NRS-1781. The sequence goes on along the minus strand of NZ_JBITPI010000044.1, from coordinate 207,849 downwards.
ATGGTGAAGACCAAAGGCCGCCAGCAGCCGGTATAGAATACCGTAGATAAACAGTCCAAAGCCGCCCAAGCTCGATTCCAGACCTACTATAAATTGCAGTCCTTTCTGAATGAGTGGAGCAATAATCAGCATGAGCCCTGCAAATACAGCTGAGAAGAGGCCAATAAGCAGCAAAACAAATCGGGTACCCCCAAAAAATTGAAGCACCTCGGGCAATTTGATGCTTTTGAAGCGATTATAGGCCACCCCTGAGATGATCCCCAAAATAATACCAATGAGCGTCGCTGGTTGAATGAGTCCGTTTCCAAATCTCAATGTGACCTGATCATATATAGCCATACCAGCCAATGCAGCCAGTCCAGCCTGACCTGCTTGATTCGACATACCCAGTGCAACACCAACCGCAAACAAATACGGCAAAAAATAAAAAATCCCGTTCCCTGCCGTCTTCGCCATATCAGACACCATTGGAAATCCCCAAGTGGACCAGGGAAGGCTACCGAGACTTAGTAATATAGCAGCAGCAGGTAACACCATCGTCGGGAGCATGACAGCACGACCAAGCTGTTGTAAGGATCCGAGCCAATTCATGGCATTCCTCTCCTTTCTATCCCTGATGGTAAGCCGAATAAATACTTTTGTCAAAGCGATTCTCTTGCTTGATAAAAAATACTTATATACGCTTTTAAAGGTCTGAATAACTCCGTTTAAATGGCATACATACATTATATGGATTCCTGTAAAATTCCACACTAAAAACCTTCTCCCCGTATTTCACCGGGGCGAAGGTTTTTCTTCATGTTCAGATTACCCTTTGCGTACAGCTTGGGTTACGGAATCCTCTACCTTAATGCAGCGATCCATAACAACCTTCATTCCATGCTCCTGCGCGATGTCAGCGGCTTCCTGGCTGATAATGCCCTGTTGAAGCCACAAAACCTTGGCACCAATAGCAGCTGCCTCACGAGCAACCTCCGCGCAGTACTCACTGCGACGGAATACATTGACCAGTTCCACAGGCTCAGGCACTTCTTCGAGACTTGCATAGCAAGTTTCTCCTAAAATCGTTTGCCCTGCTGCCGCAGGATTAACCGGAATAATCCGGTATCCCCGCTTTTGCATAGCATAAGACACCATATAAGAGGTCCGGTCCGATTTATCAGACAAACCTACAACCGCAATGTTGCCTACTTGTTCCAAAATGCTTTTGATCTCTTCTCTTGACGGATTTTCAAAAGCCATCCTGTCCCCTCCTGTTCACTTTCAAAGCTTACTTTTATTTTACCCACTCCACAGAGGCGCCAAGCGTCGTCAGATGGTCAAAATATTGCGGATATGATTTGGCAACATGATGCGCATCCTTGATCACCAGCGGTTTCTGGGCCCGCAGACCGACTACCGTCAATGCCATAATAACACGGTGATCAAAATGCGCGTTGATTTCAACGCCTCCTTCGACCCCCTCCGGTCGGCCATGTACGATAATTTCAGCCTGACGTTCCTCCACGCGAGCTCCGGCCTTGGTCAGTTCGTTCAAATAATCGGTAATGCGATCACATTCCTTGTACCGCAAATTTTCCACATTATAAAAACGGGACGTACCGTCAGCAAATACAGCGGCAGCTACCATGGCCAGCACAGCATCGGTCGCAGCATCGCCGTCAAACTCGATTGCCTTCAAACGGCTGTTCCCCTTCACGACAACGGTGTCGTTCTCGTGTGTCAGCGGTACTTCCATCATACGAAGCACATCTACAATAGCACGTTCTCCCTGCTTGCTCTGCTCCTTTAACCGATGAATCGTGACATCCGAGTTCGTTACCGCAGCCGCTGCCAGCACAGCGGCACTGCCCGGGTAATCCCCCTGCACTGTATACGTGCGCGGCTGATAAGATTGTCGTCCCGGAACACGGAAAGACATATAATCGTCACTTGCATGAATGATTATACCTGCCTCTTGGAGCACCTCCAGCGTCTGACCAATAACCACCTTGGATTTCAGATCATGCAGCACCTCGATTTCGCTGTCTTCCTCCAGTAAAGGTGTAAGGAATAGCAAAGCGCTCAAATATTGTGAGCTAACCGAACCGGACACCTGAATTTTGCCGCCCTTAGCTTGACCGCCCTGAATACGAATTGGCAACTTACCTTCGCGATGGTCCACTCTCACACCCAATTGGCCCAGCGCATCAATTAGATCATCATGTGGTCGTTTACCCAATGAGTCAGGATATGTATTAACGAAAGTAACATCCGGACATAAGGATGTAATTCCCATCAAAAAACGGAGCACCGCTCCGGCATTCCCCACATTTAACTCCTTCACAGCACGAGGATGGCTACCAAAACCCGTAATGACAATTTTTTCGTCATCCTCTTCCAGCACCGCCCCCAGATCAGCGATACAACGACGCATAGCATCACTGTCTTCACTATGTGCCGGATAATAAATGGTACTTTGTCCATCGGCAAGCGCCGCTGTGAGCAGATAGCGTGTAGTGTAGTTTTTGGAGGACAAGGCCCCAATCTCTCCCTGCAAGGAAGGGGTAGGTCTAACGATAACATCCATATTGTACATGCTCCTTTTCGATTCAAACCATCCTAGTTTACGTTCATTATACAAGCTGTAGCGTTCATTTCTCTACCCAAAAAAATATACAATATTCATTTAGGTCTACCGGAGTTTAATCCATCAGATTGATTAGTCTCTACTGTCTTTAGGATTAGCCCAATTGACAGCTTAGAGATAGCTTCGCTATCATACATAGAGAGTGTGATGTTTTGCACACGTCAATAACACACGCAGCACCCATTTTACATTAGAAAAGAGGTACAGCCATGACGCAAATCGCCCTGATTGAGCCTTCTGAGCTACGCGCACGCCTGCAAGCAGGAGAACAATTGCAATTGATCGACGTTCGCGAGGCAGAAGAAGTAGCGGAAGGCATGATTGACGGTGCCAAGCATATTCCGCTCGGACAGATTCCGAATCGTCTTGAGGAAATTGAACGTACCGGTGAAATTATCTTTATTTGCCGGAGCGGTTATCGCAGCGAACGAGCCTGCGAATATTTACAACAGCTCGGTTATGAAGGCTGCACTAACATGACCGGCGGTATGCTGCAATGGTCACAAGAGCAGTAACATGCTGCTCACCACAAAAGACGGGATCTTCCCGTCTTTTTTCACAACCCAAAGCTTAGACGCGGTAATGCGTTAAAATATCTTGTTCTTATCATACCACAGCGCCAAAAGATTACACAATCCTCTAGCTTCATCCTCATCCAATTACCCATTCACGAAATCAAAAAACGGAAGCTCCTTCTACCACAAGGGTAAAAAAAACTTCCGTTGTATTACATCAATGCTATCCTTACATATCCATCAATGTATTAGAACCATTGGTGATGGAATACGCCTTCTTTGTCCACACGTTTGAACGTATGCGCACCGAAGTAGTCACGTTGCGCTTGCAGCAAGTTTGCTGGCAGACGCTCAGTACGATAGCTGTCATAATATGCGAGCGCGCTGGAGAAGCCTGGCACTGGAATACCTTGAGATACAGCCACGGAAATCACCTGACGCCATGCGTTTTGGTAAGTTTCTACTACATTTTTGAAGTAGGAATCCAGCAACAGATTTTTCAGAGCAGGATCGCGGTCATACGCATCCTTGATGTTTTGCAGGAATTGCGAGCGGATAATGCAACCGCCACGGAAGATCATAGCAATTTTTCCGTATTTCAAATCCCAATCGTATTCGTCGGAGGCTGCACGCATTTGAGCAAACCCTTGAGCATAGGACACAATTTTACTCGCGAACAATGCTTTACGTACACTTTCGATAAATTCTTTTTTGTCTCCGCTGAAGGATTCAGCATTAGGACCGCTCAGCACTTTGCTTGCCGCAATGCGCTCGTCTTTCATAGCAGACAGGAAGCGGGAGAATACGGATTCAGTAATCATGGACAATGGCACGCCCAGATCCAGCGCGCTTTGGCTTGTCCATTTACCAGTACCTTTTTGACCTGCTGCATCCAGAATAACGTCTACCATTGGTTTGCCTGTTTCGGAATCATATTGGGAGAATATGTCAGCCGTGATTTCGATCAGGTAGCTGTCCAGCTCACCTTTATTCCATTCTGTGAAGATTTCATGAAGCTCTTCCGCATTCACATTCAGGACCGATTTCAACAGGTGATAAGCCTCACCAATCAATTGCATGTCGCCGTACTCGATACCGTTATGCACCATTTTTACATAGTGACCAGCACCGTCGGGACCGATATATGTACAGCAAGGGTCGCCTTCTACTTTTGCAGAGATTGCTGTCAGAATCGGCTCTACCAGCTTGTAGGCACTTTCTTGTCCACCCGGCATAATTGCAGGACCGTTCAAGGCACCTTCTTCGCCACCGGATACGCCTGTACCAATAAAGCGGAATCCTTTTTCCTCCAGCTCCTTACTGCGGCGCTGTGTATCAGGGAAGTAGGCATTGCCTCCGTCTATAATAATGTCGCCCTTGTCCAGATGAGGCACAAGCTGCTCAATCGTGGCATCCGTTGCTTTACCAGCTTGAACCATGATCAGGATTTTACGGGGCGATTCCAGTGAGTTCACAAATTCTTCTATGGAGAAAGTACCCGTCAGTTTCTTACCTTCTGCTTCTTTGATAAGATCATGCGTTTTTTCGGGAGAGCGGTTAAATACCGAGACGGTAAAGCCTCTGCTCTCAATATTAAGGGCCAAATTCTTACCCATTACCGCCAGGCCGATCACACCAATCTGCTGTTTTGCCATCTGGTTCCTCATCCTTTGCAACATATTTTTTATTCTATATCGCCGCTTTACCGTATTACACTTTATGTGAATCGGAACACGTGCAATTCTATTTTAACGTTTTTGGTGTCAGAAGTGAACCCCTGTCTATTCGCAGATCAAAACACCCCATTTTCATGAGGTGTTCGGTTATACTAAATCTGCATTATTATGCTTCCATCATCAGCAGTTGGCGGGATAGCGCTTGCAGGCGTTCATGACAGTTCTCGGCTCTGATCGTATCTCCCTCTATCATTGCCGTGAAAAGCTTCTCCAGTTCATCATCCACTTCCATTCTGAGCAGCAGCAGTCGGGTCTCTCCCTCATTGGAAATATACATTTCCTCCATCTCCTGCGCTGACAGCACGGGTCCCTTCTGATAAATAACGCGTTGCTTAAAACCGGTAACCTCGACCAGACGAATGACCTCACCGAACAAAATATTTTCCACCAAAATATGATGGTCCTTAACTCTTTTGACAATGGCATGGCCTCGGGTGCTTCCAATCAGCTTTTCCAACCACTCCGCCAGCTTGGCGTCGCGGATCACATAATCTCCGGCCAACTTGTAGTGCCCTGTACGCAATTGTTGAAAACGAAGCTTCACCAGCTTACGTCCGGTCCTTACCGACAGCACCAGGTATGACTCATCCTCGCTCCAGTACAGCGAATATCCTTCCGATATCAAATCCTTGATCAGATTATGGATATGCCGACGGCTAAACCGGAGCTCCAAATTGCAATATTCTACCTCGCAGCCCTTGTTCACGGCATTCCCTCCTTTTTCAAGTCCGATTCAAGAAGTCCGGCTACAGCAAAGCCTGCGGCTTTCCCGCTTGATCTTCCCTTGCTCTATTTTATACTTCATTTTATGTAAGGGTACTTGGTTATTTGACCTATTTTTATGAGTAACAACGCACAATCCTACTTTTGCCTTATACGCTTATCCTAAACCCGGCCTAAAGTCGGTCAAGCCTGCTGCCATTATGCTATAATCGGACATATTGCGCCACACGAAATGGCTTAACCCAGTTACAGGAGGAAAAGGTATGACATTCAGTGGATTTACTGCAAAGGACTTTGATGTTTTTGAAATACCGGGGCTGGAGCCTCGCATGGAGGTACTGATTGAACAGGTTCGACCCAAACTAGAAGCGATTGGTGCGGAGCTGGCTTCTTTCCTGACGGACCTGTGCGGCGAGCCCATGCACGTTCATGTTGCAAGGCATGCACGACGCAAAGTAAACCCACCCAAGGATTCTTGGGTAGCTTGGGCGGCGAATAAGCGTGGATACAAGGCGTTACCGCATTTTGAGGTAGGTATGTTTGCTTCACATCTATTCGTCATTTTTGCGATTATTTATGAAAGTCCGAACAAAGCTACGTTTGCCCAGGCACTTAAAGCCAGCCTGAGCGATGTACGCTCAAACATACCGGATCATTTTTACTGGTCCATGGACCATATGGCTCCGGAAGGTACAGAGCAAAAACAAATGGACGAGAAGGATTTTCAAACGATCATCGACAAGCTGCAGCAGGTTAAAAAAGCCGAGGTCATGTGTGGTATCCGTATCGACCGGGACGACCCACTCGCCAGTGACGGAGCTGCATTGCTACAGACAGTGCGCTCTACTTTTGAGCGTTTGCTGCCGCTGTACCAAATTGCCTTCTCGAAAGAGTAACCAACATTAGCTAAACAAGCTACTATTCAGGCTTTGGCCGACTTTCTGTGCGGATTACGCGCCAAAGCCAAATGACAGCAGAACATAAGCAGCATTACAACTCCGCTGATGATAAATGGAGCTGTGTGTCCAGCGCGGTCCCACAGCACTCCTGAAACGAGTGGACCGATGACCATGCCGGAGCCTTGAAGTGTCAGAAAAAAGCCCCATATCGTCGCTCGTTCGCTTTCCGGGATCAATTTAGCGAGGAAGGTATTCCATGCAGGTAAAATGAGCGCATAACCCAAGCCAATGAGCGCTACGGATACGAACACAAGTGGAATGGATCGGACGGCGGAAAAGAAAAACAGCGTAATCCCGGCAAGCAAAAAACCGGCGTGCAGAAAATACTCTGTTCCCAGCCGATCCACCAGCTTTCCGCAAGGAATAAGCGCCAGCACCGTCACCCCGCCACCCGCGATCAGAAATACACTGTACAGATTCGGCGAAATGCCGAGGTCTGTCCGGGCATACAGCGTCAATACCGGGCTGATCAGACCGATAACAAACGACTGCAAAAACAGCGCCGGGTAAATTAACGGGTTTACATCAAGTTTTGTTTTGAGAGAGTTGAAAGTTTCCTTGATTCCTCCCAGTAGCGGCTCCTTTTGCTTCGCGAGACCGTCGGAGGACACCAAGGCGCTCCGTTGCAGCGCTCCTTGGTCAGCAGTTTTTTTGCGTCCGGGCAGCATAAGGGAGACCAGCAACAACACAATGCTGCATCCTGTCAAAATCATAAACACCATTCCGTAGGAATGACCATAATGTGCCATAGCGAAATTCATAACAAGCGGCCCCATTCCAGTTCCGCCCATGGACGCAATTTCCAATGTGCCCATCGCCGCACCATTGCTGTTATTAGGCCCGGACATTTCAGTCGTTCCAGTCATGACACAGGGCCAGAGCGGAGAAGTGCCCAGACCGAGCAGCAGACAGGCGACTACGAGCCACACTGGCTCTGTCAGCACACTTAGCATGATCACCGCTACAAGTGTGAACAGCAACGCGGACGACATCGTTCCCCGGTAACCGAGCCGTTCAGCTATCCAGCCTGCCGGTGCCCGGAACGCATTATCGCCAAAATATTGAAGTGAAAAGGCCAAACCGATGATTCCAGCTGACAGTCTGAGCGTTTCTCCCATATATACCGGCAGGATAGCTACCAGAAGAGATCCCTTCATAAATTCAACCAGAAATACCAGTACCCATAATTCTGCAAAAAAGGGAGACCACAACCGCCGAGGATTTTTTTCTCCTCCGATTTGCTTCATCTGTCCCACATCCTCTACCTTCGTTTTTTTTGTCATGAAGTCCGGGCTGTCCCCATGCTCCTCTCATTTACAAATAAAAGCACCGTCAACCGCTTGCATTCCTACTTTAAACTGCTATACTCAATTTTGTTCTATTATCACTTGCCAGGATTGTCGAAATCCTGCACGAAAGGTTGTGACAACACTAATGAATCAAAGCAACACCCCGCTTTTTACTGCTTTGAAAAAGCACGCTCAGAGCAACCCGGTTCAATTTCACATCCCAGGTCATAAAAAGGGAGTGGGCGCAGATCCGGAATTTCGCGAATTTATGGGGGATAATGCCTTTTCGATAGATATGATCAACATCGCTCCATTGGACGATCTGCATCAACCTACGGGTGTCATCGAAGAAGCCCAAAAGCTTGCAGCAGAAGCCTATGGAGCAGATTATACTTACTACAGTGTACAGGGTACAAGTGGAGCTATCATTACTATGATTATGTCCATCTGCTTGCCAGGTGATAAAATTATTGTACCCCGAAATGTACACAAATCTATAATGTCTGCCATTATATTGTCTGGAGCAAAGCCTGTATTCGTATCTCCGGTCAGTGATGAGAATCTTGGTATCCACCACGGGATTACAACCAAGTCCGTACGCCGGGCACTGGAACGCCATCCTGACGCCAAAGGCGTCCTCGTCATCAACCCGACATATTACGGTGTGTGCGCCGATTTGAAAGAAATTGTAGATCTCGCTCACAGCTATAATGTGCCGGTCCTGGTCGATGAGGCCCACGGTGTACTGATTCATTTTCATCCTGATCTGCCAATGTCCGCCATGGAGGCGGGAGCAGATATGTCAGCTACAAGCGTCCATAAGCTGGGCGGTTCCTTGACACAAAGCTCCATTCTGAATGTGAATACCAAAAACGGATACGTCAATCCGCAGCGTGTGCAGACGATTTTCAGTATGCTGACAACGACATCCACTTCGTATATTCTGCTGGCTTCGTTGGACACATCCCGACGTAACCTGGCGCTTAACGGTCATGAAATAGCACAACGTGCTCTGGACTTGGCTGAATATTGCCGTGCAGAGGTCAATAAGATTGAAGGGCTGTACTGCTTTGGGAGTGAGATTCTCGGCACGGAGGCTACCTATGATTATGACCCAACCAAAATTACGGTTCATATCCGCCATTTGGGCCTTACCGGGTATGACGTGGAAAATTGGCTGAGACAAAACTACAATATCGAGGTTGAGCTTAGCGATATGTACAATATTCTCTGTCTGGTGACCCCTGGGGATACGAAAGAGGATATTGAGATTTTATTGAAAGCTCTGCGTGAGTTGGCCTCCACACATTATTCTACAGGTCAGCAGCATGAACTGGATGTAAAAATACAGGATATCCCGCAGCTCTCCCTGATTCCAAGAGACGCTTTTTACGGAGATACGGAAGTGGTACCATTCAAGGAATCTGCTGGACGCATTATTGCAGAATTCATTTATGTATATCCGCCAGGTATTCCGATCCTGCTGCCGGGCGAAGTGATCTCACAGGACAATATTGATTATATTGTCGATCATGTGGAAGTAGGCCTGCCTGTTAAAGGGCCTGAGGATCGAACGGTACATCAAGTGAAGGTTATCGTCGAAACGGACGCCATTTCCTAAGTCTCCTGAGCCGTAACAAGCTTGAAAAATCTTATAAGCATCTTAAAAGCTTAACAAAAAAAGCCCCCAAATGGGGGCTTTTTCATCAGCTAACAATGTTGTAACAGCCGATAGATCTAATGTTATTCGTATTGGGCAACCAGCTCGCTGTATGCCTCTTCTACACGTTTCCATTCATCTTCGTCCTCAATATTGTAAAGCACCATTTCTTCGTTTTCTTCTTCCATACGAAGAATAATGCCGTCTGCTTCAGGATTGCCGCGCTCCAGCAGGAGAGCGTAAACGTGATTTTCTACGTCAAAGGTCTCTACCAGCACCATTTCTACATCTTTGCCATTTTCATCAGTTAGCGTAAGAACCATTTCTTCATGTTCGTGGTCATGATCGTGGTTGCAGGCTTCACCGTGTTCATGTTTGTGATCACTCATGGAAATACCTACCTTCAAATTGTTTTATTTTCCCCCGTATCGTAACATGATCAAGGGTACAGGTCAATTTGTGGTATGCCTAATTTATCGCTGTAATAACTTTTTCGGACACCAGTGTATAGCTGCCATCTTTGCTTTCTTTAATGTAGAAACCGACCCGGTAATTCCCTGCTGTTTTAAAATCATACGTAAAGTCGTTTGTACGGAACCAAAAGTTATCCTTTTGTGCTCCGCTGATATCCTGAGACTGAATATCTTTCACATTACCCGTCGGGTCGGTAATCGCTACCTTCACTCCGGAGATATCCGCTTTCAGTGTATCAATTTGACTGAATACATTGAATTTCACTTTGTTGCCTTTATTCACGTTGCCGAACACCGTATCGCCCTTGAACAAGAACATGTGTACATTCGGTTGGTCAAAAACAACTTTTCCACCGGACGGATCAAAACTGACAATTCCGTTAAAATCCCGAATGGGCACATACGTTTTGCCATCAATGACAACCGCGCCATCCTTCGACACCTCACCGTTAATAATCAGCTTCACTTGGTCCTTGGCGGATTCCGCCGAAATAACGGTCCCTCCCATTATCGAAAAGGCCATCACTAGGGCCATCACTTTTCTCCACTTCATCGCTAGATATCCCTCCATCATTATCTGTTAAAAACCTTCTGTTGTACATTTATACCTAGCTCAGCCGCACAAGTTGCGCTAGGCATCACAAATTGTCCAAAGTTTTTGATAAGGCGTAAAATCTTTAATTTCTAACAGCATCAATGGTAAGATACGACTGAAGAGGATTTATACACATTTAGCCTGGAGGGTGAAATACGAATGAGCCTGACCATACAAATGCTAGGCACAGGCAATGCCTTTGCCAAAAGCTATTACAACAATAACGCGCTGCTAGACAGTGAAGAAGGCAAGCTGTTAGTCGATTGTGGAACAACCGCTTCGCTGGCTCTGCACCAAATGGGTGTCCCATTACCCGAAATTGACGCCATTCTAATCACCCACATTCACGCCGATCATGTCGGGGGTCTGGAAGAGTTTGGCTTTCAAATGAATATCCTACATGGCCGCAAACCTGTGCTTTGTATCGCAGAACCGCTAATTCATCCATTATGGGAAAATACGCTCAAGGGGGGCATGTCACAGCAAGGAATGATTGGCAAGCTGGAGGATGTGTTTGAGGTAAACGTACTGACGCCTGGTGAATCCACCAGCTTCATATCCGGCGTCGAAGTTGAACTCATTCCTACTCGTCATATCCCTGGTAAGGACAGCTACTCCCTGTTCATTAATGACCGTCTTTTTTATAGTGCGGATATGACCTTTGATCCAGGCCTGCTGAATCAACTGGTACACGAGCGGGGCTGTCGCAGCATTTTGCATGAGGTTCAATTACAGGGTGCAGGAGAAGTTCATACGACGTTGGACGAGCTGCTCAGCTTGCCAATCCAGCTTCAAGAGCGGATTCGTCTCATGCACTATAGTGACGATATGGAGCAATTCAAGGAAAAAGCTGGAGTCATGTCCTTTCTGGAGCAGCAGCGCGTATACAACATTGTGGAGTTGGAACGCACAAAGCAAAAATAATACTGGATTCAAAGTGAGAAAGCAAAAAGCCGCCGGGTTTCCAACTGGAAAAGAGCCCGGCGACGTGCCATATACTTGCGTGTAGTTATGTGCTTAGGGATAGATGCTTGAAATAAACGTCAGAACAACGGCAACTGATCTAAATTATTCGTAGGATCTCCATCTGCATCTCCGCGAATCCGTTTGCTTCCGTCCTTGGCTTTGAAAACATTGACCCCTTCAATCGAGCCTGCTTCAATTTCATTTAAAGCCTGACTGTAATCCAAAACCCGTCCGGTAGAAGTCTGAAATGACGTCAGATCACCATCACCGTTTTTACGTACTGCCGTAATTTGTTCCCGTTCTACATTAGTCATGCTGCATCGCTCCTTATCCATAGTATAGTGGAGGAATTTTACTAGCATGCACCCTATGCAGAATTATATACATCTTTGGGCTGCCAGCTACAGCTTTTTGCGCATACGTACATGTGGAATACCTGCATCGTCAAAAGGCTCTTCCGAAATCGTTTCATAACCAAACTTCCCGTAAAACTTTTCAGCTTGACATTGAGCATCCAGCAGCGAATGCAGCATCCCCAGCTCACGTGCGCGTTCCTCCAGAGCCAGCAGCAATATACGTCCATACCCCCCGGAGCGATGCTCCTTGAGAACCGCAATACGTTGCATTTTAGCTGTATCTTCCTCATAATAGGTCAAGCGTCCCGTTGCCACCATCTCACCATGATCAGAGATCAACAAATGATGTGCAGTATTCCCCAGCTTGTCAAAATGGTCAATTTCTAGATTGAGAGGAACTTTTTGCTCCTCGACAAACACCTTGGTACGGATCAATATCGCTGCCTGTAGCTGTTCTTCTGTCGTCACACTGATAATTTCTGCGGCCATTCATCTGCTCCCCCTTATGCTGCTTCAATTTGCAAACCCACTAAATTTGAATTATATATATAAATGGTGATGAAGTACAAGCTTATTTCTATTTTTCTACTTTACATTTATGGTTAATACATGATATTATTTAATAACCGAAGGACGGTAGCTCAGCGGGAGAGCATTATCTTGACAGGGTAAGGGTCATGGGTTCGATCCCCATCCGTCCTATACTGAAAACCCCTTGATTTATAAGGGGTTTTTCTTATTTTTATAAACTCTTATCCGATACGAAATATGGCTCTGATACGAATTTGATACGAATCACTTTTTGATACGAAAAAGCAGCGGCTATAATCCGCTGCTTTCGTTGTTTTGGAACACATCAAAATTAGTACCTTCAAGCCAGTTACGAAACACCAATTTGCTGATATATATTTCCCTGCCAGCCCGGGCCACATGAAAGGGTGGATCTGCCAGAAACTCATAAGTCTTTTTTTGGCTCATCTTCATTATTTCCTCAACATGTTTGGGGCGCAGAGTCATAGGATATTGCGCCCAATCATTAGCCACTTCAATTCCGTTCATTATCCCCACCCTTTCTCTGCTCCCTCTCCACAAGAAGGTTCATAATAGAAGCAAACTTATAAAAAGCTTTCCAACGGATCGTCGCATACTTACCGCCACTCATAGGAGGCTGGAAAGCGAAATTATAGACATGATAATCCGTAATGTAATCATGCTCCTTTGTCATATACCGGGATTCAATTAGGAAGCTTTCCATCTTGGGCATACGCTTCACAGCTCTTTCCACCCGTTTACAATATTCATCACGATATGCTTGAGAATCTACATTATATATAGCAATACTAGCTGTCTGATCGCTAGTAACATTCGTCGGGCTGCTACGCGGCATATCGCTGTACGCTGCCGTTGTGCTTGCTTCCCGTTCTTCAACACTGAGGTACTTGTATATTCTGTATTTCTCAAGAGCTGCCTCGACAGCAGCCTGTGTCCGCTTCCGGTCGATCTCCGGTAAAAAACTCTGTTGACCCACCTTGTAATCACCTCATGCTCTGTATTAAATCCCCCGACCGAAGCCGGGGAGCGTATAAGTGCGGTCTGCTTAGAAAGGCAAATCGTCGTCCGGGTTATCTCCGCCTGCAGCACTTGCGGCAATCTCAGCGGCTGCGGCTGCTTCGTCATCCAAAGGCAATTCAGCCTGGTTCGGATCATCTTCACGGTTTACCGTTACGCTACCGTCCTGGGCAATGGTCCCTTTAACGCCTTCACGATATTCCTTCTGCTCTTTTTGGAATTCCTCCATGGTCATCTGAGAAGCCACGATATTCAGGACCACATCTGAACCAGCCTTTTTATAAAATTCAAACGACTGAGCGGAAGAAGTATCGCCTTTAACAATGAACTCCAGAACCGTCTTTTTAGAGTCCTTCGTGCTCTTGCTGAACTCAGCTGTGATCTTCTGTTCAACACCTTCGATACTGAGTTCGACCACCTCACGGGTCAGCGTATTGAGCTCCGGCTTAAATTCGTCGTCACCCTTTACATGGAACTGAACCAGCTCCTTTTTAGAATCCTTGGTTTGCTTATTAAAATTCGCTTTCACTTGAATAGACATTTGAATTCCCCCTCTCAATTTTTATTTATAGAAAACGAACAGTATCGACAACGCTAATATAGATGCAACACATATGCATGCCATGTTGCGAGCAGGATCTTAAACCACATACTTGACGGTCACCCCTTTGGCTTGCTCTTATGAGCGTACTTGTTAGCCCAGTTAGGCTTAATGATTAGCCCGTCCATATCTATTCACTCTCCTTATAGGGGGTAAGAGGCCCGAAAGCCTCAATGCTAAAATTTCAAAAAAACTACTCCTACGTATCTCCCCCTGGTGTCACACGTCCACTTTTGTAAAAACTCAGCCACATCATCCACTTTTGAAATCTCTTTTGTGGTGGCCGAGGCCCAGTTGACGGGTTCCCTTCTCAACAAACTGTCTTTGCAATCGGGGCAATTGCAATATTTGTATAGAGCGTACAGCTTTGTAGCTTTAGTACGATCCCAACTGTCATAACAAACTCTATAATTTTGGTACTTTGGTTTTTTTGCGAGGCCAGTCACTCCTTCAGGCATATCTGTTATCTCTCCTTTGGTATAGGGGATGCCCCTAAAATAGTGTTAATTGACGATTGTCAAAATTCATGAGAAGCATTTCTTCCGTGTCGATATCCGCACCGGATCCCCCGACAACCTGTTTATGTGCATCAAATGGATCTCGAGTAAAATCAGGGTACAGCTCCTTGACTAGCTGATCGTCGTAATAAGACAGGACCACTTTTCCCTGTACTCCATGCAGCAAGTCCGACAGGTCGCGGTGGTCGCGCTCAGTGAAGCTTCCAGCATAATATTTCTCCCTGCCCACGTAAGGCGGGTCAACGTAAAACAGTGTGTGTGGATCATCATATTTTTCAATATTTTTCCGAAAATCTGTATGCTCGATCATTACACCTTTCATCCGCTCCGCAAAATCTGCCAGTAGCTTACAGGCACTAAGGTATCCGTTCGCCGGGCTTTGGCCAGAAACTGTACTGTGCCGCCAGCCTGTTTGTGGAACCTCTTCCGCATTCCCCTTGCTTATGGCTGAACGATTCAGGTAGAAGAAGCGAACGGCCTTTTCAAATGGCTCCTGCGGCATCGGCTCACGCTTCCACCGTTCAAATAGTTGGCGGCTATATGGAAGTGCCTCACAAGCAACACGTAACCGTTCAGGATCCCCTATATTGACCATTAGGAAGTTGACCACCAATCCGTCAATATCGTTGTATACCTCATGCGTTATTCTTGGCTTCTGAGCAATGACGTGCGCCGCGCCTCCAAATGGTTCAACATACTTCCGATGTGCCGGGAAGCGACTAATGATGTGCTGGGCATATTTGCTCTTGCCCCCGAACCAAATCAATGGGCTGCGTACTCCTTGCATTGTGTATCCCCCTTATAGACTGTCATTTATGGCTTTTATAGCTGCCAACACCGGGTAAACCTGACGTGGATTAACTGCATTGCCCAACGCCTTGAGCCGGCCCACACGATTTTTTATACCGGTTGCCACTCGCGGCGGTTCCCAATAGTATTGTTCCTGCCCTAATGCTGCGGGCCATCTATGTTCGTCCAGTTTTCGGGAAACCCCATCAAGCATTCTACCCAGTCCGGGTTTAGTTGCCCCGAGTGACCTTCCCGCATCAGTGCCCCAGGAACCGTATCCCGCTCGATCTGTGACGGCGGTAGCGTGGCATTCTTGCTGTCCTGGGCTGCCGGGGTCGGCCACATCTTCGCATGATGTACAGCTCCCGATAGTGCATAATTCCCTTTGCTGTCCCGGCTGTTCGGCCCTCCGTGCGGACCGTCCCCCGCCCTTGGAGTTGGCCAAAACCCCTTCTTCCAGTTGTCTATGTCCGTCCGAAGCGACTTGCTCTGTCCTCCCCCGTGACTGCCCACTGCATCCGCTGCGCTCGGCGTAGCCCACAATGAAGACTCTGTCTCTCCTGTGCGGGGCATTGACGGCTGCAGACGGAATAACAAACGTTTGCGCGGTGTAGCCGAGCCCTTCCAGGTCAGAAAGCACAACGTCGAGCCCCAAAGTGATGTGCCCAGCAACATTTTCACCAAGGAACCAACGGGGCCTGATTTCCGATAGTAATCTAGCAACTTCCGGCCAGAGGTGACGGTCATCTTCCTCGCCTCTTCGTTTCCCGGCATGGGAAAAGGGTTGGCAGGGGTATCCAGCGGAAATAATGTCAATTGTTCGATTGTCTCCAAGTATTCCATCCTCCCTTAATCTATCTGTTGTAAGCGTACATACATCGTCGTATATTGGGACGGTGGGCCAGTGCTTACGTAACACAGACTGCGGAAACGGCTCACGCTCACAAAATGCTACCGTCTCCATGCCTGCCCACTCAGCAGCCAAATCAATTCCACCTATACCGCTGAACAGGCTTAGTTTACGCATATGTGTCTCTCCCCCTTATGGAGGGCTAAGCCTCCTAAATGATCTATCTAAAGTACAAGCTCACTGGGCGCACCGCATTTATTGCACGCCACCGTGTGGATGTAATAACCTCCGCCTACACTTCCGTTAGAATGAGCTTCGCAAACAACGGTCCTGTACCCTTCACCGCCGTATAGCTCGTGTTTATTGCCGCATTCGCACGTACATTCTTCATCGCGGAACGCTCCGGTTCTTTTGGTAGTTATTTTGGGCACTTGTGCTGCCCCTCCTCCTTGATGGTCGGTGTCTTGGCACGGAAGGTCAGCGGTTTTATATGCGACTTGGGTATAGGCTTGCCGACAATCTTTTCTATTTCTTCCGGGGTCAGAGTGTACGTTTTAACGTCACCCTGACCCTGCGAAGACAACTCATTTTTCCGATTTGGTACAGGTGTACCCATGGATTGCCCCTCTCTGAGCGTTTTTGGGCGCAGCTACCCGCCGCAGGACCCAATAGCCCTGGGTGTTATGCCTTATTTAAGATGGATTCTATGACTTCTATTTGATATGGTTCGTTGTCCAGCAGCGGCATGTATTCGCGCATGCGGTAGAGATTCAGAGCGATACGAGCGATGATATAGGCATCCACAACGTTGTCGCTTTTGTGGGTGTATCCGAAATGCTCTTTCACAGCGTCACCGACAGCCTTTTTCTTCTCTTTATCCTTCAAGCGGCGCTTGCTGCCCTGCTCGCCTGTCCATCCGGTAACACCAACATACTTCTTTGTCCGGGTCGGATTAACATCATTGAAAACCATTTTTTTTCGATGGATCATGGTCCGACATCCGCCGTGTATCATCCCGGTTGTCACGCCCTTTGGCGTATTCATAGCGGGCTGTTCGATAGCAATTTCATCATTAGGCTGTATTACTTGGAACAGTTGATTTTCAAGGGAAACCAGTTGCTCCATTGATATTCCCCCGGGCTCCTTTGGTCCTTTACCTTTTAGTTCCGTCTCAATTAACACGTTCCCGTCAATGTCCAAAGCAACAAGCCCCGTTGTTGTCGCCGGGTCAATTCCCACAAATCTCATAGCCGGGTCGATCCCCAAAAGATTCATCGCCGCGACACTTCCCAACTGCGCTGCCGCCCATACTCTGCAATCTTGTATAAGTGGTCCTGATTCGCTCGGGCAATCACGTCTTTGAGGACCTTCGTAGCTTCACCGGGTGGAAGATTCTCACGCGCCTGCTGCCGGATCAGACCCACCGTTACCTGTAACACGTCGAACAGTTCCGATAGCGTCCGGCGCTGGTCGTAATCCTCGGACTCGACTTCCTCAATAAGCTCGTTGACTTCCTCTTGAAGCTTGACCCGCATGTCTCCCGGCTGGTAGCCTTGCACTGGATAGTCCAGCACGGGGATTGCAAATACTATGAATTTTTCGCTCATGACTGGGTATCCTCTCCTTTCAAAGTTGCTCGGGCTAAGTCACCCCAATCGTCGTTAACAGGTGATTTCCATTCCTTCCCTGCGGAATAGTACCCGCGATAGTTTTCTTTGTCCGCATAAAAATCCAGCGCCTTATCCTTAATCTCTATCTGTTGTAGGAGGTAGGATATATAAGATGGTGCGTTAGCGATAAACTTTGCGTTATTTTCATAGTTTGGGAAAGGAGCAATCCCATCAGGCCCATTTTCGTCTTCTTCGTACATTTGGCAAATCCAAACACATACTTCACTGTCAGCTGGAGTAATCCTTACAGCATCATCTGTTGACCACCATTCACCTTGTGTAATCCCTGCCAGTGCTTCTTTAATCTCTTGTATCTTATTATTCATCCGTCTCGACCTCCTGCAAGTTTCCCATACCTTGAAAAAATTCTTCTGTACAAAACATCGTTTTTTTACCTTTACACTGATGACATGTTTCCTGTTCAGGTAGTGAGCTCGCCCCAATGGATGCGTGCCACCCTTTGCCTTCACATTCCCAACAAACCACATGCCTCATTTTCTTTGGTGGAGCCGGGACACGTTGCCCGTCTTGGTATATCCAGCCTGTTTTACCCGTTCCTTCGCATTCTTCGCACTCATGTACTCCATCGCCAAAATCTTGTATGCTGCTTCCTTCGCAATATTCACAATCTGGCATTTTGCATCTCTTCCTTCCTTCTTTCTGCCAGCCATTCACAGTATGCTTGGCAATCGTCTTTATCCTTGAAAAACGCGCGGTATTCATCCTCTGATTTCTTCCGGAATTCTTCGAACGTCTCGCCTTCATAGATAGCTTCAGCAGCGTATGAACTGTCGGATTCGTAATAATCTTGATCACGGTATTTTTTTCTGTACCATGGTCTAAGTTTAGAGCCATTGTCATACGTGCCGAATGAATAGACGGTATATAATTCGGGCTTGTAATAAGGGATTTTCACCGCACACCCGCAAGTCTCCGAATCATTTCTTCCCATTGGTGTTTTGTAGTGGAATCTGCGATTATCGTCGCATTTATCGCACTTCTCACCGAGTTTATAATCAGACTCAGGAACCCACAATTCTAGTTTGAAATCACCCATCAATTGGTCGAGTCGTTCCTTGCGGACAACTCTCTCAAGGTCTCGTTTTTGTAAGTCCAATTCGTGAAGCTTCTGGTTGTGTTCGTGTTTCGTTTCGTCTAAATTACTCTTGACCTCACGTAGTTCGGCATTCTCCTTTCTGAGCCGTGCTACCTCCTGCTTGTGCTCATCCTTCACACTATCCATAAGTTGTCCTTTAAGCTCATTCCACTTCTGTTCGAATTCGCTTGGCTCACCGTAAAAATCGTCATAATCAATCATGCAATCAGGTTCGTAAGGCATACCGTTCATCCTCTCCCTATTAAATTAATCCAACCAGCCTGATAGATCCGGCTTAGCTTTTGGCAGCTCTGGCGGCGTTTCTGGAGCCTGTTCAGGCTCGGTAGGTGCGTTGGCCTGCGTCTGTACAGCCTCTGTTACTGGGGCCTCCTGTTCGGCCTGTGAGGGCATTTCCTGATAAGACCATCCGAGTATCTTGTATTGCTCTTTCAGCCCCAGAAACTTGGCTACCAGCTCCCCGCGCCGATACTCATGAACCTTCGCCGCTACAAGGTCATACTGCTCTCTGAGTTTGGTTTTGGCAGATTCGTCAATGAGAGGATCATCCAGCATCGCAGCCTTTGATACGAGCCAGGACAACGAACGCTGGTAGCCTGCTTCATCTTCGATTTTGGACATGCTCCCTCACCTTCTTTTCCAATTCGTACTTGTCATCCTTCGTGAGATTCAGGAAGCGGCTCGTTTTCCGGTTGAACATCATCTGTATAGTTCCGGTACCGATCTTTCGGCCTTTGGCTACAATCAGCTCCATGACCCCTTTTAGGACCGTATCCGGGTAATAGTAGTCGTCCCGGTAGAGGAAGATAATCACGTCCGCGTCAAACTCGATGTTGCCGCTGTCTCGTAGGTCTGACATCATGGGACGCTTGTCCTGCCTATCCTCACATTTCCGGCCGACCGAAGAGATTACCACCACGGGGATACCCAGCACCCGAGCCAGCTTTTTAAACTGTGCTGAAACATAAGATACACGCTCAGATGTTTTAGAAAACTTCCGTTCTGATTCAATTAATTGAAGATAGTCGATATAAATGATCAGGCGCGGATTCCGCTTTTTAAGGGCCTTCGCTTGGCGCCAAATATATTCGATGGTCATACCTGGAGTGTCGTCAATGTAGATTGGTAACGACTCCAAAATTTCAAGGGCCTTGCTGTAGCTGTCCCAGTCGTTTTCCGTCAGTCGTCCCGTTCGTATCTTCTTGCTGTCGATGCCACCTAGAGCGCATATGTGACGTTCTGACACGTCTTTGGATGGCATTTCAGCGGAGAATATAGCGGCAGTAGTTCCGCCCTCAGCAGCAGCTACAGAATCGTTAACAATATAGGCTGTCTTTCCGATACTGGGCCGCGCAGCTACAATGGTTACATCTCCAGGCTGGTGACCGCTCCCCATTTCGTTAAGGTCAGTCGAAGCCGTCTTTACGCCAGTCATTCCCGCGCGGGAGCCACGGTCCATAATCTCTAAGTGATGGCCCTCAAGAACTTCTGTCATCCGAAGCATATTGTTCTCGGCCTGCCCCTTTTGGAGTTGGTTGAGCTCGTCCATTTTTTCCTGTACATACGTAACGTCAATTACTCCTGCAGCCGATGCTTCCTCAAACGCTCTAGCGGCTTCCCGTTGTACATACGCCTCTCGAACAATGGATTGATAGGCTTGGTAGTTATGAACCGCAGGAACCGCATCACGAAGCTGCATGAGGTAGCTCGCCCCGCCAATCTTTGCAATATTCCCACCCCAGTGTTGTACCATCAACAGCGGATCAAATGGGTCAGGATTCCCTGTAAATTGTTCATAAGCATACTGGAGCGTCGTAAGAATCAGCCCGTGCCGTTCGTCAGCTCCAAATTCTTCGGGAGAAAGGTAACAGTCGTCCAGTAATTCGGGTTTATTCAGGATTGAACCCAATACTGCGCATTCAGCTTCAAGACTCATGGTTCAGCCTCCTACTGGACTGTAATTTCTCCAGCCGCTTGCGGATGTGGTCGGGCATAGGCACGGCCTGCTGGTTGTACTCTTCAAGAGCCAAAGCGTCAGCCTGTTCTTCTGCCCTCTGTAGCTCGTAGTATGATGGCTGCCGAGTAAGATAGTCGCCAATTATATTAACTGGCTTCGGGAAGAAGGGGCTTGTCTGCAGGTGTCGTATCACGTTTTGGTGCGCTACTTCAAACGGCACGTCTTTGACCAAGTTGTACCAAACATTAAAGGTCTCCTGATCCTTGACCAAGGAGGACTGAACCTTCTCCGCTACGGCTAGGAGTAACGTCAACTCTCTTTCCGTCACTGATCATCCCTCCTAACTTCTGTTCCAAGAATGAAGGCTCTTTTGGGGCTAATGACACTCTAGAGTCTCCGTACGTCTCACCTTTCCACGTCCAGTCATCTTGCCACACCTCGTGATTAACCGCTGTGTCTCCGCTCTTCAATGGCCTGCCCGATTTCTCGCAGTATTCCACGTAGCGAGCTGTGCCTTCGTTAATTTCAACCATGGTTACATTACCTTTTTTTAGCTCAGGTTCAACAAGTCTATTCCAGTAGATGGAAGCCTTAGACTTGCCCTTTTTATTTGGATATGAAGACCAGAATTTATTAAACGATTCTGTATACTTCCGCACGTCTTGTTCCTCCTCTAAAGGTTTAAAACATTCTTCTTTGTAACCTTCTTCTTTAATACCTTTTTCTTTCATTGGTTGCTGTGCTGGTTGTTCTGCTGGTTGCTCAAAAATATTCTGCTGGTTGGCATGGCCCTCAATCCCTTGTGTGGCTTGATGTTCTGCTGGTTGATCTGGAGTTTTCTGCTGGTTGCTGTGCTGGTTGTTCTGCTGGTTGATTGAATCCACGTATTCGAAGGAATAAACCGTGAATTTGTTGTACTTTTGGGTCTGCTTTATGAACCCCTCACTAACCATTTTTTTGACCAGCGTTTTCAGGCGCTGCTCCGATATATCAAGCCTGCGGCTCCAGCCAGGCCGACCGAAAATGAACTCTTTATGATGGACCGTTACATCTATTCCCTCAATCCTTCTCACCTCGGGCTTTTCCGAGAACCGGGCGAGAAAGTACATTTCACAGAAAACCATCCAATAGTCCTTGTCTTGACGAATCCAATGGTTCTGCAACTCCCTTCCGACCTGGATGAAGCCGCTCATTCTACCACCTGCTTTAAATAGTCACCGCTTCGCTTGCCGCCGTTTCCCGTTCCCTGATAAAATCACAGATTTGTTGAGATAAAACCTCTACTCCATTGTCTGTAGCAGGACTGTGATACCACTTCTGCACAAGGGTAGTCACACTTTCCAACATGGCGGCGGCATCGTCCTGTTCTGAAACCGTCGTGTAGCCGTTGAGCAAAGCACGTAACAGATTGTGTCCATTACCTCCCTCAAGGACATATGATCGTAAAACATCCACGTTCGGCCCCTTGATTCCGATAGCCAAATGTCTCATGATTTCGTCGTTATCGACCCCATTCCATCTGTACCCGTCAATTGCCTTTGCTACATCCCGAGGCACCTCAACAGGGTTGCGCTTATCTCGTATCACAACGCTTACGGATTTAATGGATTTAATCATTTCATCGCGCTCGTTGGCGATTGTCTCCAGTTCTCGGATACGCTGCAGGAGTTTTTCGGAATTTAGCTGCTCGTCAGTGTGGCGTTCCACGGTCTGGAGTAATTCGGATTTGTCTTGGACCAGCTTACGTACTGCATCCACTAATTGCCCATCATACTTGCCTACCGCTGCGTTGATCTGTTCCAACTCGTCCAATAGCTCTGCATTTTGTTGGCTAAGTCTGTCAAACTGCTGTTGCGTAGGCTGGTGCTTGTCCGGTCCCACAATAGCATATTTAAAGGGCACTTCCTCGCCTGATTTCTTGCCTGAAACAATTTGGAAAGGCGTTTTAAAATCCATGAAGTCATAAGAGAGGCGGCGTGCCTCGTGTACCTCACCCGGGATAAACAGTTCATTTTTGGTGTTGAATTTAGTGATGATCCTAATTTTAAAAGTCTTCATTCTGAAACAACCTCCAAATGATAGTGTGTGCCTTCTATGAATCCCCGCTGCTTGAGCGCCGCCTTCACGGTCATTTCAGCCAGCGCGGGCATGTTGTTTTTACTAGATAAGTGTGTTAGGAATATGCGCTCCCCCCGGCCCTGTATAAGCTTCTGGAGCGCCGCTGCTGTCTGCTGGTTACTCAGGTGTCCAAGGTCGGACAGGATACGAGATTGAGTACTGATAGGGTAATCCGATACCTCTACCATGTCGGGGTCGTGGTTGGCTTCGATGATGTAAATGGAACCTTCCATGAGCGCCAGCATGGACTTATCAACCTTTCCTGTATCGAACACAACGGAGACGCGATCCCCTTCGTCCGGCTCGATTGCGTAGCCTACAGGTTCATATGCATCGTGGTGTACGCCAAATGGGTAAACGGAGATTCGTCCCAACTGCACGGGTTCATACACACCGAACCGCGTTTCGATTACCTGGCATAGGTCGTCGTAAACGCCCGATATGCCTTTCCACTCTCCTTCACTGGCCCACACCGGAATGCGATACTTATTCGCCAGTGGTAGGCCCTTGATGTGGTCACCGTGAGCGTGGGTTATAAAAATAGATTTGATATGATCTGGTCTGACACCAACGTCCAGCAGTCGTTTTTCGATTTTGGTCTTGGCTATACCAGCATCTATAAGGATGGTCTGATCTTGCGATGTGAGCGCGATGCAGTTGCCTTTTGAGCCGGATGCCAAGATATCAACTTTCATCCGGTAGACCTCCATACCAATATCCAGCATTCAATGTCGTTGTCCTTGAGGAAGGAACGTTATTCCCGTCTTTCCTTTGTACTTCATACACGGTTTCCCCGTACGAGTCCCGTTCCCTAATTTCATATTCATCAGGAAGGATTTTTTCTAGGACTTCAACCGTGATGTGAGCAGCGGAGCCGTTGATTCCAACTTCAACCATCTTGCGGTCAATCAGTGGGCCTACAACTCCTGCCCTGCTTGACCACATACCACCATGCCCCGGTCTTTTTTTAGGATCATCTTTCCAAAGACCGAAGTTAACGATGCCGTGTTCGTTCACTCCCCAGTGAATGGTTCCGCCCTCTTCAACGGGAATTGTGTTTTCAAATTTCGGGATTAAATCATCGCCAACCGCGTCAATGTACACGTTTTGGCATTCGTTGAAATATTCAAACCTTATTCCTGAAATGTTCATATAGCCCTCTCCCTCTTAATGCGTTCTTGCCACTCTTTAAGATGTTGGCACCCCTTGGCAGGCTCTTGATAATGCCTGCGGCCCAGCACGAAAGAGACAAACATATCCGTACTGCGCCGCCTCCCCTCAGTTCCGCATAGCACCGGGGGCACACCCGCAATTCGCGAATGTACTCTTCCCGGCCGGGATTTATCTCATTTCCGCAAACGTGACAGTCTTCACAGCGGACGTATATTTCGACTTGGCTATCAAAGTGGAAGCTCGTCATTTGCCTGCTCCTGAGCGGCTTTCTCGGCAAGGTGCAGGTCCATTATCTTTAACAGGCCTTTGAGCTCTGCCAGTGTGGGAGCGTCAGCCTTCGGCTTCGCATGCTTTTGGATATAGGCATATTGGTCGTCCCTCTCAGTAATGCCAAGTTGCTTGAACTTAGATTTCATATCTGCTAAGGCTTGTTCGACTGGTGTTAGTGGCGGTTCTTCGCTAGGTAGTTGCTTGTTATCTTGCTTGGCTGCCGCTGCTGCTGCGTCAGACTCGGCAGTGATATCACGGCGTTCATATGAAGGTACTGCAGATCCAGCGTTGAGAGACTCCATACTATCCTCGACCACAGCAGCAATGTCGTATTGAGCTTTTATCGCCCTTGTCCCTGCGTGTTTTTTGAACATATCTGGATCTATTGAACCGTCATCTAGCTTCCAAAAGTTCGGGTTCTTTTTGACCCACTTTTGAACCTCAGATACATCCATAAGCACAATAGCGTTCTTTCGTCCCTCTCTTTTTGCGATGGAGTAGGCTCCCATAACCTTGCCTCGTGGGAAGCGTATTTTATGCTTGATGCTAACGATAACGCCCTCGTCATCAGTCTCCGCTTCAAAATCTTCAACCTCATTTTCGCAAATGACCTGATTGTAAACGCCTTGATATCCTTCGGACTCCTGTGCTTTGGCGTGGTATCCCTCGTAAGCAATCCTTATATCAATGGTGTCGCCGTAAGGAATAGGGAAAGCGTGTTTCAGTGATGGGTCCAGTTTCATGCGGTTCATCTGGTACATGAACAAGTTGAATTGTGGGATCGTGAGTTTCTTGCCGAGCGTTTCCTTCATGGTCATTAGCTCAGGTAAACCAAACTCTCCAATCGCTTGAATTTCGTTAAGATTTATTTCAGTGCTGAGTTGTTTTGTATTTGCCATGGGCTAAAAGCCTCCTATGATTTAATAATTTGGGTCTTTCCAGTAGTGCGGTGTACGATATGCATGGCAGCCGGTTCGACTTTAAACACGAGCCAGTTGTCAGGATTTAAGTTGGCTTCTTTGATTGCGGCCTGCTGGCGACGGTTGGGCTTCTTTCCGTTCTTCATTCCACCTCGCTCCCGATCTGTTTGATTTCCAAAGGTGCATCTTCGACGGCCTTGACCAAGATCAATTGACCGGAAGGTTGCTTGATTTTAAACACACTCTCGCTGTTATCCACGGCTACCGGAGCAATGACACCACTCTGTTCGCTGAGGACTTCCCGAAGCTCCAGACCAGCTCTGACGGACTCTGACAGTGACAATAGCGGATATGCCTTTCCGTCCATCTCGATTACGAAGTCAGGCTTACGCTCGCC
This sequence comes from Paenibacillus sp. NRS-1781, assembly GCF_050467745.1. Taxonomy (NCBI): domain Bacteria; kingdom Bacillati; phylum Bacillota; class Bacilli; order Caryophanales; family Paenibacillaceae; genus Paenibacillus; species Paenibacillus sp. NRS-1781. The sequence continues at coordinate 182,002 of NZ_JBITPI010000044.1, read as the reverse complement.
ATTCTTCTGATCCTTGAATAAAGAGATTGATAGAGTTGTGAACAGACTTTGCACCTTGGCGGCTTGCAATTCGGCCTCTTTTGCCTCGAACGCCTTGATTGCGTCCAAGATAAAGATAGAATCGTTCCGGCTGGCAAGCGTGTCTGACTCGTCAGCACGGGCCTTGTCCAGATCATCCTGCATGCCCTGACGTGCTTTGTGGGCCGATAGCGCTGTGGCTGTTGCGTCTCGCTTTTCTTCCAATGCTCGAATCTGTGAGGTCTGCTCGGATATATCCACAGGCTCAATCTTGGCAAGCTGGGTTTCCAGCTCTTTGCGCTCGTTGATAAGCTTCTGGTGCGCGTTCCGAAGTTCTTCCTTCCGGCGCTCCTTATCCTGTGTGACAGCTTCCACAGACTCCGTATCAAGTGGACGTTTGCAAGCAGGGCAATGGTCTTCAATGGCTTCGTTATAGACACGCATATAATTGTCCTTGGCTTGCCCGATCTGACGTTGAAGGGACTGTATGGTACTTTCCAATACGGTACGCTTGCGGTTCGTCTCTCCGGCAATATCCGTTTGGGCTTCCAGCGCCTGTATTTGTTCAAGCAGCGCGGCATCTTCGGCTTTAATCGCCTCGATATCCTCCGGTGCTGCGGGAAGCTTTTGGAGCTGATCGACAAGCGCCTCTGTGCGTCCTTGTGCCCGCTTATAGGCTGTGTCCTTGTCGTTCTTGTTCTTCTTATGGATTTCTCCCAACTGCTGCAGCGTGTGTTTTTTCACCAACTCCGACAACTTGGCAGCTTGTGGATTAAGTTTTATGTCCTTTGTCTTTTCGTCCGGGCTTGTCCGGCTCATTTCCGTGAATACTTCTTTATTCGATATTGGAGTCACGTAACGAAGTAGCAGGTCCCGTTGATCATCCTTATGAAGAGTGAAAAAATAGGACGGGTTATACAGAGACAAGAACAAATCTTTATCAAAAAGAGATTTAACAATTTCGTCGAAGTCGCCGTATTTACTAGGAACCTCGTTGACGTAGTAAGTAGCCTTGCCCTTCTCAATTCCACGACCAAGTAGCACCTGTTTCCCGTCAATGTCTAGCAGCGTTTCAGCCTGAACATGATCGTAAGAATAATTGGTAGGTGTGGGATCGAGCTTGCCACCCATGGTATCTGTGCCGTACAATGTCCACGAAGGTATTTCCAAAATGGTGGACTTGCCTTGTGCATTGTCGCCCGTGATCTGCGTCGTGTCGCCAAACTCAACAGACAGGTCACGGTGCGCCTTAAAGTTATGCGCCCGTAGGCTGATTATTTTTATTTCCATGTGTTACCTCCAAATTGTATTTGCGCTCCAGCATGTGCATTTCCATCAGCAACGTTCCTCGGGCTTTCGGGTCCTTCTCGTCCAGATACATGTCATAGACGAATAGATAATGCTTAATGTCCCGCTGCACTTCCGGGGCAAGTGAGTTGAAGAATTGAAGGAATAATTGCTGTTCGTGATTGTTCATGCTCCCACCTCAATCAAGATAGATATCGTCGTCCAATTCGGTAGAATATTCATTTCCCATACTGTCCTGAATACGGACATCTACGGTACCGTCTTCACACTCCTTAGCATCAATTACGGTTATGCTCCGGGTAATCGAACCAGTGCGGCCTATCAGGTCATCGCGCTTCATTCCCAATGTGTTCACCTCCCTCCGGGTAGTCCTGAGTCATTTCACCGATGCACGGCCTGCAAACGTCCTGCTCGTTCCAGCGGCGTAGAAACTGCTTATGCATTACGTTTCCGCATACAGCGCAGCAAGTGCCTTTAACTGATCCCAAAACCTTCATGCTGTCCACCGCCCAACCAACTGCCGATGGTATTTGCGATACTGGCCCCGAGCGTGTAGGGCTATCAGAACACGACCATTCGCCAACATCCGGCGTTCCATTTTGCCGAAGAATTCGCAAAGCTCACGTAACCTTTCTTCGTTAGGCTTGTGCATGTGTGTTCATGCTCCTTTCTTTCTGTTTCCTCAATCTGGTAAACTATCTTCCAGAGGGGAGGTGATAGAGTTGAATCCGTATTTATTTGTGATAAATGTCATTCCGATGCCAGAGAATAAAGATTGTGCAGATATTGCCAGTGCAATTGCCCATGTTTGGGTCATTTCAGAAGATCGGGAATCTGCCAAAAATCGTGCATTGGATTACGTTACAAGTTATCTTTGGGAGATAATAGACTTCGAACACGAGTTTGAGATTCAGCCGCAACAGATTCCGGTGTTGCATGAAGATGAAGCTCTGTTGTACAAGAAAGCTCTTCAATTTGGGGTAGCTGCTGATTACATTGCTCACCCGAAGATTCCTGGGAAGATTGACGATCCTGTGATAAAGAAGAGGCTTCGCCGTCCGTAGTCCCTTCTTCATGAGTGACCATCGTTGCCGCGGTGGTTTCTTTTTGCTGTTCGTCCATAGCTACCTTCCTTTCGTTAATGAATGTGTTTGTCATAAATCGTCTGGCTCACCGCTATGTCCAGCCCGAAACGCTCTTTGGTGCCCATTAGATCGACTGTATCCTCCAGAATCTCCTGCCTGCTTACAAGCATGTCCGGTGTCATTTGATCCTTTTTGATCATCTTTGGGTGACCGTACTTTGATGAAACAGCTTTGTTTGCGATCGTGTTCGCTTTGATGAAGTCCACGCGTACAGGCTGTTTCAGGCTGGAGCGCAGTTTCTGCATCGCTTCTTTTTGATGGTCCTTGTCCAACATGCGGAAGATTTGAAAGCCTTCAAGTCCGGTGGACTGGCGTAACGTGCGGATCGTCTCAAGTACCCAATCCTCAAATTCTTCGGCTTCTTTTCTTCGAGACCGCATTATCACCTTGTAAATTCCGGTTTCAGAGATAATAGATACTTCTTGTAGACCACCAAGGGTACTCATTAAGTGAGCATCCTTTTGGGATGGCTTTAATTTCCGCAGCATGCTGTCAATCTTTCGATATCCCAAGGCTTCCGCGATATCTCCAGCAATTGCCCACCAATTACTAGGTGTTTTTTCAACAAAGTGAATGCTATGACCGAGCCAGGTTTCAGTTCGTATGTTCATGCGGAACCTCCTTTCAACCAAGGTTTGCAGCAATTAGTAAATCACGCAGTTCTATAAGCGATTCGACCCCATCTATCCTGAATGATTTTGCAGGCTGGACACCTGACAATCCTTCCAGATCAGTTATTTCTTCTTGAAACAATGTAAGTGATGCATCGCCTCGATTCGTGACAACCGCCGCTTGATAATCGTTTAATGCAGCAACGTTTCGTTTCATGTTTCCTCCTAACCGGAAATAAATCCCTAATGAGTATTGCATTTTATACGGTTTTACCGTATAATTCATTTCGTGGTCAATTCTCTATTTCAGAGAATTGTTTCTCAAAAAAAACCGATGGATTGATACCCAGTCCCTTCATACATATCGCTTCCAGCTCTTCCGCGTTTAGTGCATAGGTGCCGGACAGTAGCTTGTAGAATCGCTTTGGATGAATACCGGCTTTTTCAGCAACATCTTTGAATACATAACCTTGGGTAAGGATGTAATTGCGAACGCGACGGTAAATAGGAATAGGTGTTTTGGTACCGGGCATGATACGCCTCCCTTCTTCTCTGTCTTAGAGAATATTCTCTGTTTCAGAGATTTCGTACCCTTACTATAATTCTTCGTTTCAGAGATGTCAACGCTAAAAATAAAAAAAGTATTTGTTTTAGAGAATAATTTCTCTGTAACTCGGATATTATGCTACTATCCTAATTAAGAGGTGAACGATAAGATGTTGCCAATTTACGCTAAAAGATTGAAAGAAGCTCGTGTAAAAGCCAACAACATGACACAATTGCAAGTCATGCATTCTACGGGGATTAACAACAAAACATTGAGTGGTTATGAAACAGGGAAGAACCAGCCGGATTATGACACTTTGAAGGTCCTGTGTGATCTTTATGGAGTAACATCGGATTGGGTACTGGGGCATACAAATAACCCTAACAGCGTTTTGAAGGAGGCTGAAAGGGCTCTGGTAAAGGCTATTGAGTTAGGCGACGATTCATTCTTGGATGCTGAATTTACTATAAATGGACGTGAACTTACGCGTGCGGATAAAGAAAAGTTGCAGTCTATGGCTCGTCTGCTTCTGCAGCAAGATCGTTAAAAAAATCGGCAATTAATTGTAAATTCGCCTCGGTATCCTTTGCGATTAATTGCAAAAAGTGAGCTGCATCGACACTATCGGTTTTGGTCATTATGTACTACCCCCGTGTAATCGTAGTTTCATTATATGCGAACGGACGTTCTTACACAATAAAAATTTAATATGGAGGATCGACATGGCGCTTACCTTCGGGAAGTGCCTGTTGCGTTATAGGAGACTAGAAGCCGGAATAACACAGGCTCAGTTGTCTGATAGGCTCTCTAGGCTCGGCCTTGATGTATCCACAGTAATGATATCCCAGTATGAGAACGACCACAGGAAGATGAACCCGGTCGTCATGCGTGGGATGTGCATTGTCTTATGTTGCCAAGAGGTCGACCTTTACGAATGGCCCCGTTAACGCACAGGCCGGAGTGGTTGTATACCGCTCCACCATGGCGCCATGTTTACAGCGTTGTTAACCTCCACTGTGTCAAGAAAAAAATGCTAACCATTTCTTATTATTTAATCCCATAATTAGGGTTATGTAAATAAAAATTCGTAGAATGAATTTTGCATATGCATTCTACAAGTTTCGACAGCATGTTACATTAGACCTATGTTACAATGCCGCCCCGAGCAAAAAAAGAGCTGCTTTTCAGCAGCTCTTACGTTAAGACAATCCTCGAATTAAGCTTCAACAATTCCTGGCTAACCTTAATGAACTTATGGTATGCCATCTTACATACTACTGAATCTTCTGTTGGCTGCTCGTCAAAGTACACATAACGTAACTTCGAATCCATTTCGACAATGTTGTCCACATTAATCATATGGTATCGGTCAGCTTTGTGAAAATTATACCCACTGTTATTTAAAATGGTTGTCCAATAAATCAACGAACCAGTTGTATAAAATGTGTGCTTGTGTGTATGGATTTTGATCCTCTCAATCGAGCTATCATATTCCCCGTAGCATATATCAGGAACAGGAATTACGATCAGACCTGCATCCAATTCTTTTGTTACAGAAATCATAAACTCATCTCCAGCTTTATTTAAGCAGTTCTTCCGGAGGTTCCGGGTTATGGACAAATACCAAACTTGCAACTACAACGGTCATAATTGCAACCGAGGAAAGGCATGTAGCCAAGCCGTAGTAGGTGCTTCGTCTAATCTTAAATTTTCCAAATCTCATGATGTTCTCCACCTCCTTAGGCTAATTAACGATAGGCTTTGTGCCAAAAAACCTGCAGCTGTAACGGGATTAACAAACCAAAAGTTGCAGCCAACGACAATAAGTGCAGCCACTTTCAATAACGGAAAGTATCGTGGTGGTATGCGCGTTTGGTTCTCGATCCCTGCGGGCGCATACAGAAGGATGAGGAACATACTGACGACTGTGGCCCCAGTTGTCCATACATGATTAAACTCCACATATGACAAAACAGTGAATAACAGTACAGAAACCAATACGCAGCCCATACCACTTTTAAGATGTACTCCGCCTGTCATCTGCCGTAAAAACGCAAATGCGGCCATTAATGAAACGACCTCTCTCACCTTGCCCGTAAATAAAGCAACGACAACTGTAAAGGCGATAATAAAGAACATATTAAGGAGTACAGCCAGTGCATGCTTTAAGACCGCTACAGAAGCGGGATGATCCGGCACAACGCTTTTAATGTGTTGAGCCATGCGTAAAGATAAGGCCTCGATCAGCTTATTCACCCCTCTTCCCTTTCTTTTTTTAACGCATAGTATAAAAACATCCCTGCAGCCAGTACAAAATAAATAATAATAAGTGCAAGATCGGCTGCATACATGACAAATGCTGCAGCCGCAAGAGTCGTGACAATAAGAACTGATACTATAGTGTGTTCCCATTTAAGACGGAGCTTTTCGAAGTCGAAGGTAAAACCTACCCGGAATCTGTACAGGAACCAAGATAGAATAAATACCAACGCGCTAGTTATGGCCTGCAACAACGCCCCTGTTGATGAGTTTTGTAATTGGGTAGAGTCTACCTCCTTAAAGGTGGTAACCAGTAGTATCGCTTGTATAGCTCCATACAAGAAAACCCCGGCTATGGAAATTATCGCTGACCACAAAACGGGTACTTTAACAACGGTCGCGAGCAAAAATGTGAATAGAAGAATGTTCACGATTGGCGCTATAAATGACAGGCTTGTTTCCTCTCGAATCATATAGCTTTGAAGATTCATAATAAGGCTTATAAACAGAGCCTGCCATGCATAATCAATCCCTTTCAAGCGGAACATAGCGGTCATTAGAAAAAATGCCGCCATTGCCTCCGCTGTCGAAAACAGTAAGAACCTAATCGGCTCCCACATACGCGCATCCCCTTTTTCACCAGTTATCCAGCAGTTATTTAGCGTTACTTTCGCGCCAATCCGCCAGCTTATCCTGGTACATCTGTATAGTAGTTTTGAACCAAAATGGTCGTATTCCAACCAATAGATCCGGCTCGGGGAAAAAACGTGTTTTACGGGTATGATGCATATTCTTGGGGTCTACCTCCAAATACTCAGCTACTTCTTTGCTTCCAAGCAACGGAGGAATCTTCTTGCCTCGTATTACTTCCCGTGCCTCTTCTAGCTCTCTTATCAGCTCTCGTATTGTCTCTCCGACCTCTCCTCCAACTTTATCGGCAATCATTTTGTATTGATTCAAGGTCATGACTTCCCTCCTCATGTATGTAAAATACTACCTGATAAATATACGGCAATCCCGTATATTTTACAATAGTCTTCCCAAATATATTTTTTTCTTCCTGTATTTCTATAGAAATATTTTCCTAGTTCATATATACTACCCCTATATAATATATTCTAAATTTAGGGGGAAATAAGAAGTGTTTAATAAGAAATTGGCACTACTCACTACCGCTGTACTTGCATTTGGGATTGTGGTTACTGGTTGTGGAGTTAAAACCACTACTGATAGCGGAAAAGCTACGGGATCTACTACACAAGCCGATACAAAGGCTGCTGCAACTGCTGAAAAGGAAGCTGCTCCTAAGGAGACTAAAGTAGGCGAAGCCGTAAAGGTGGGCAGTCTTACTGTAACAGCAACTAAAGTGAGCGCTAAGACAAAGATCGGTGAAAATGAATACCTTCAAAAGACTACCGAAGAAAAATTTATCGTTATAAATCTGGCGATAAAAAACGGAGATAAGGAAGCACGCACACTGGACTCCAGTATGTTCAAGCTGATCGGCACAGACGGTACAGAATATGAGCCAATGAGCGATGCGGATATGTACATAAACAAACCGGAAAACATGTTGTTTTTCGCCAAGATCAACCCCGGTTTAACAAAGAAGGCAAACATTGCATTTGAAGTACCAAAGGATAGCAAAGGATTCAAACTGCAAGCCGATAGCGGGCTTGGGTTTGAAGCTGGAAAAACGGCCTTGATTGATATCGGTAAATAAAACAGGCCCCGGAGCAATCCGGGGTTTTAATATATCCAGATACAAAAAGAGCAGAGAGGTCATTCCCTCCTGCTCATTTTTTTATATTCAATAAGTTCTGATATATCCTCTAATTCCAAGACAGTCATAATTTTCTCCATATTTTCAACAGTCCATCTCTTTGACCGATTCTCCATCATATCGTCTATGCTATTCCAACGAATACCAGTGGCCTCACTTAACTGTTTCGCATTCCACCGCTTTTCAAACATTAATTCTCGTAGCCTCAAACGTAACATAATGACTCACCTCCATACGCTAAATATACAACACTAAACGATTAAAATCAACTTTAAAAGAATAAATTAAACGTTTTATGTTTACATTCAACGTTTAATGTTGTATAATTAGAATATAGAAAGGAGGTGAACAACTTGGATAAAACACGAAAAGAAAGGCAACAAGAGCAACGAGTCGAAACAATCAAGATGGTGACTGCAATCATCCTCTTGATTAACTCGGTACTCACCTTCATCCTCCTGCTGGTGAAGTAGGGAAACCCGAAGCCTTGGCCCCGCAAGGGGTTAAGGTGTAGGGTGATGAAATACAAGGTGTCGCCTTTCCTTTCGATTATAACACAAGGAGCGATGAGATATGAAAAAAAGGGTAGAAATATGGGCCACTTATGCCGCCTTGATAATTAGCATCGCCAATACAATTATATTGATTTTCCATAGATAGACTATATGGCGGCGGCCTTACGCGGGAGGTAATGATAATGTTTAAGAAGTATAGGGCAACAAAGGAAAATGTAATTTTGCTGGAAAGCGCCATGAAGGCGCTGGGCTATCCAATTGAAAAGGTTAGCGCCGCAAAAGATTACAAAGGATTTAAGTATAATAACTGGAACATGATGTTCCACAATATAGTAAATTCAAAAATGCAAGAACTGGAGACTGCTCACAATTAACCATTAAGGGGCTACGGCCCCTCTATAGGAGGTAATCGTATGGAGACAGTAACGATGGTTGTGAGCGTGGCTGCATTGGTCGTATCGGTGTACGTCGGGGTAAAGGTCTGGAGGGATAAGCAATGAGTAATAACGCCTGCCTTGGGTACATCATATCAGCTCTACGCCGACAAGGTTGGGAGGATGATAAAATAAGAGAGGTTACTCGTGCAGTATACTTCGAGTTTGATTTCAAAACGCCTGCTGAGGCGGAGGAAATACACGCGCATCGGAATGATTAAAGTAAAAGCTCTGCCGACCAATTAAGGTTAGCAGAGCTTTTTACATCCTTTGTTATGGTTATATGTTCTAAAAGTAGAACTAAAAATTTAAATACACGGGTGTGTTACTGTTACATCTAATATAGCATACGCCTGTACATCATTTCACTATAAATTCCACTCGGGTTCCGTCCGGATAGTCGTCCAGCTTATGACCTACCCAGCTACCTGCACCACGGTTATCCTTTGGGGATATGTACTTAATGTCTGCACCCTCTCCACCTTCTGCGCACAGGGCCATAGGCCATTCGTCGCGGTCTTTGCCCTTACGTGTGGGCACACCCCGTAAAGATGCGTCACGGTTGCTGTCGGCTCCGTCACGATCAATTGTGCATATTGATGACTTCCCGGCTGCTATGGCCTCTTTAATGTGTTGCGCCGTTTCAGGATAACGTGAACTTGGGAACTCCAACTGCACTGTCTCGCCAGTTGTCGCTGTTTGCGATTGCTCAGACACCGTAGGAGCCTCATGACCTTGCGGAATGAACATTCCGTGTGTAACAGCCCACCCGATACTAAAGGCCAATATTATGGTTACTATTAAGCTTTTCATGTTCTTCAAATTACATCCCCCTAAACGTAAAAACACCCCACCAGCTTAGCCAGTAGGGTATCACCGATGCTTTCGGATTGCACGACGGTGCTTCCGTATGTGTTGTTATCAGTATAATCGCTTTGGGTGATTTTGTAAATAACTCGTATGTATAATTCTTGATGATCACCTTCGGAAATTATTCTTCTGTAGATAAACCAAAAAAGTCTTCAATCATCACTTGCAGTTCAATCTTTTTGGTATCTGAGATTGGACCTTTGAAATCTCTAAGATCCTTCTTAAGAATAGGCTGCATGATTTTCAGTTGAGCCAGACAATTCTGAGCAACACTGTCTTTATCAGAAAACAGTTCCAAATCATTTTTCTGCATAAGATCAACCCGATGAGATAATGGAGCTACCGTTACTATTGGGCAAAGCGGGTGAAAATTTTCATCATTGTTTGAAACAATAGCCACCCATCTGTCTACATGTTTTTTTCGTTTGCCTATTTGATCAGAGGGTGGCGTATTCACAAATTCGTCATCAATAAGCCAAATGTCACCAAAATTAAATTTTCTATCATCAAACAAGGCCCTTCTGTTTGCATATCTAACAGTCGCCGACAAGACTAGTCCTCCTTCTAACATCCTCATAAAGCTGATATTGCGCCACAATGTGATCGTAATATTCTTCTTGAGAACATTCGGGAAACTTTCTCATCTTCAATCTTTTTCGAGCTTCCTCTTTTTCTTGGCGAGTGGATTTGAAGACCTTTTCCTTTTGGTCCATGTCTAACACCCTCCCACTAATGTTTGTCCCCGTTCTCTTTTCTTCATCAAGGACCGCTTTCATTGGTGGAGTAGAATACGCAAATTCAATAACTCCTCCGTACTTCTCCTTACCCAAGCGATCCAATATAAAACATGCAACTAACTCAGCATTTTCTGGCAAGGAATATTGTTGAGTATTCTTACCAGTGTATTCATGCTGGATAAAGAAGTTCCCTTTTGATGTTGGGATTCGAGCGATTTCCACAAAACCTTCTTGTTGTAACTCCATAGTAGCAGTTACTACAGAGTCATCATTCGGTCCATAATGATACCTGATGAATGTCGTCTCGGTGAAATGTTGTTTGTGTAATTGGTAGTAGTAATACTCAAACGAGTATACAAACTTCATCAAATCCGTTCTACCCAACAGTCTAGGGGAATGTTCAAGAAAATATACCAACAGATTTTTTAAATTACTCATGGCATCCCCTTCTTTTGCTTTATGCCTAAGCCGAAGCGCCTTTCAGCATAAAAAAAGTACTATACAGCTCTTCGAGCTATATAGTACGGCTATATTTAATTTATAAAATTAAACATAGCTTTCTACATCGAGCTTCCAGATTCCTGCTTGTTTTTTTGTTTTCTAAAAAAATACAAATTATCATATGGTGTACTCATCCTTAACAACCCGTCTACAATATAAGGTAAATCGTTGGTCTCCTTAACAACTCAAAAATAAAAAAAGCCCCGCCAGCCGAAGCCAGCAGGGCATTTGATTACTTTTTAACTGTAGCCGTATTAGTCTTATTGTCCCAATCCACTATAGCACCTAATGCCTCGCCCACAGCACGCAGCGGTACATAGGTTTTACCGTTAATCAGCACGCCATCCTCAATACTCTTACCATTTACAATCACTTTTGCTTTTTCCAAGCTTTCCTCCGCCTCTCCTATTTTTTTAAGTACAGCCTGAATCTGTGCCTCCGTAGGACGCTTTCCAGCCCGGTACTGTGCCGTAGACAGTCCAAAGACCATCTGCAAGTGTGGAAGGTCGGTGAAAGTCTTCCAGTCTCCACCCCACTCGAAACCCAACTCTTTAGCGATAGCCACCACCTGCATCCAGTCGGCCTTGTGATCGGTGTTGCCATCCCGTTTGGTATCCCAACTTACGGATCTTCCGTCTGGAAGCAATAAAGCAAAGTCAACCGCGACACCGAAATTGTGGTAACTAGTCCCGCCCTTAGCGTTCGTTACCTTTGGCCCCGACTTCGTTCTACCCTGCGCGTAAAGCTCATTTTGCTCCGCTATGGTACGCAATCCTTGAACAATGACGATAGGTATGCCCAAAGAAAAAGAGCGCTCTATAAGGCGCTCCGTGGCTGTACGCACGACTGGTAAAAGACCTTGCAGGCGAGCGGCGGATTTACTCTTTACCAACTCCAGTGTCATTGCCACTGTTACCGCCTCCTTTACCTTTTAGAACCTCAACCGCCTGCCGTATCACTGGCGGAATTGGCGCACCCATCCTACCACCGTTTTCGATGATCGAAAGTAGTTCGTTGGCCAGATAGAAATAGGCGACCGTGTCTCGGAACAAATGGCTATCCCCCAAAATACCGTCTACAATATGACCCACGGCTACCATTGCAAAGATAAAAACCTTGCGGGAAATACCGATAAGACCAATCTTGCTCTTTAGACCGGGACCCGTTCCTTTTTTACCCTCCGTCCACGCTGCAAGCAGCCCTGTAGCATAATCAAATACTGTAAATGTAAGAAGTGCAGCCAGAGCAAATGACCATCCTCCAAAAAGATACGTTATCGCGCTCCCGCCAAAGGCGGCACTTAATTTATAAATCTCCCACTTGTCCACTTGCTTCCCCCGTCTCTATAGGTCAGGAAAATTATCCTGGCCTGAATATAAAAAGCCCCCGACCATTGCGAGGGCATAAAAAAACACGCTCCGTTATGGGCGTGCTGGTTAAGCTTGCTCTGTATTTGTGCCTAGATCTACCTTAACGATATCCAGTAGATAGGATGGTACATCTTCCACCGTCCGTCTGCCGGCCAGTATAAGGGCTACGTAGGTTGTTGCAAATACGCGCTTCATTTGTTCGGACATTTCATCACCTCCCCTCACAGATCGTTCCAACGCCCAAAGGGATAGCCAGATCCATAGCCTATGCATCGGCTGGCTGAACAAGGGTAAGCAACAAGGCAATAGCTTCTTTGTTGTCCAGGTCAGCCTGTTTTAGTTCCGCGACCTGATCAGTAAGCGGCGATTGATGTACGGGTTCGGTTTCTCCACCCTCAGCATAGGAAAATTCCAGCTTGCCAGTGTTCGGGTTTACCCAATACGACTTTGCGTGTGTGAAGTCTTCCGTATATTTATCAAACTCCAGCTTGAACACGTCCACTTGTTCGGGGTCGAACCCTTTGAGCTGCGGGTAAAATCCCATATCCTGTTCTTTCGTCGTTTCTACCGCCCAAGGTGATTCGACTTGGGATGTGATGTAAATAATCTCGCCAGTTGTTTTTCTCCAATACACTTTTGGACCTATTTTCAATTTAAACACCCTCTCTTATTCGTACGCCCACCATTCATAGGCGGATATTTTGGCGATTGGAGAACCGCCAGCGTACGCGTCTATTCTGCTACTGGACAGCAACACATTGAAACCCTGTATAGGTGGCTCGATGTATCCAATGTTCACATAATTATTTCTCCATCCTTTAGCGCCTTTATTGTCGTTAAAGGTTGATGAGGTCATTAGAACAGCGTCGATGTGTCGCGTACCATCGGTTTCCGCTAATATGACCCGTACAAATAAGCGAGTAACTGTGAATGGTAACCCGGTCACTGTTATTCTCATATCCACTCCATTAACTGTACTTGCGGCCTGTGCGCTTTGTCCATTCAATGTGCCTGTTGCCCACCTCTTGACGGGAAGGTTTGTTATAGCTGCCGCCAGCTCTGCGAATGAGTTGCTTGCACTCGCACTGCCACCCTTGCCGTTAATTGCGCCAGCAACAGCGCCTTTACCATTAACGACAGATGTAAAAAGGTCTTGGGACCAAGGACCCCATGTCCCACTTTTTTGCGTCCGCACGTAAAAAGAAAAATCCCCGTGCAGGTTATAAAGTTTCTGGATGACGTACCCACTCGTTCCGTCCAAGGACATGACTTCTATATATGCCCAAGTGCCAAGAGCCTTACCCAACGGGCAATTGCCAAGGTTTTCCCCCGCATAAAACCCGTTTTTGGTCAGGTTATTCAAGTCGCCGCTAATGTAAAGGATGTTTGACCCTGTATCTGTTGTGAGCCTGTATTTTTGCCAATTCGCAGTCGTGTTGCTGGTGATTACCTCTGTCCATGCCCTCCAATCAGTATCATTGAAGGAAACGCGAGTGTATACACGTCCGGGGTTGTCGTGTGTGTGGTACGTCTGAACGCGTAATCCATAATCGCCGTGAACAACAAGTTTCCCATAAGTGTATGAACCAGCGGGGTAATTAGAGTATCCCGTCCAATTAGCGAGCGCCACGGCATAGTTACCAGATAATATTGCGGTGTTCCAGTCGTTTGGCGCGTTTCCTCTATGTCTATAAGCACTGTTAGCCAATTCATAAGTAGTTTTCAACGCCTTGGCGGTCGGTGCCAATACTTCGGATGTGCTGTTTGTGGAGTTGGTTAACTGCACAATACCTTTCACGGTCGTACTGGCGTCAGGTACTTTTACGTTTGAAATTGCGTTGTCTGTGTACTCCTTTGATTTCTTCAAGACGTCCGCCACATCTTGCGGAGTGGCATAAATAATTGTGTCGTCCACAACTACTGTTACTTGGGCTGTATTGCTTACAGTCAGTTCAAAATTAAATAGCTTTTTAAGTACAGCTGAGGTGTTTTGAGCATCAATGTACTCGGCTCCCTCACCCGCATTAGCGTACGCGTATAAGATCTCTCCCAAGTCTGGGTCAGTCGCCCATAGACCAACCTCGCGAAAGAAAAAGCCGGAGGAAACACCCTGGTTGCTAAATTCAAAGCCTGGAACAACCACGTTTTCATTTTGTATCTTCAAGCGACTCACCGGGAAGGAGATTTTTTCGCTAATGAGCGCCTTTAATGTAATAGGCATTTGCCCAGCTAATTTCCCGTCTCCCGCTGAAAATTTTGTATATGTTATTTTGGTCTGGCCTGCTTCTGCCTTTGCCAGCAGATTTCGCCCCCGATTAGTAATTTGGATTCCGTCGAAAGCCAATTTAGTTCACCTGCCTTAAATTGATGAAGTCCACTTGCTGTGTACCTACACCATAGTAATGAGTGCCCTTTGCCGAATCCAAGACAACAACCCGGCGTAGATGGGCGCTTTTCCGCTTAACAGACTCGACTACCTCAATAAACTGCTGCGCCTGTTCTTCGGTAGCCTTCGGGTTGGACACAACCACCTGAAAATAGCCAGGATCGTCACCGTACTCCCACCATTCCTCTACTTTTCCGTATCCAAATATGGTCGTTACCAGATCTTCCACAGCGCTCGGTGTGCCTTTGCGTCGATGGAGGGGGATAGACTGGCGCACAAGCTCCCTACGCTGCTCAAGAGGCAATGTAGGGTCGTAGTAGTCTACATGGAACTGCCAAGCTAACTCATCAGTTTCTTCGTCTGTCCAATCGGTTCTCCCGAACAAATTAACACGCTGAATCTTCGCCGTCAGCTCGTCCATTTTCACGTCGAGGGCCATAGCAGCGTCACACACTTGCTTGTCTGTCCGCAGGTTATCAGGTAGCAAGTCTAATAGGCTTAATTCAGACAGTTTAATCATCGACCAGCCCTCCAAAAACCACCGTCGTAGTCCCTTCCTTGGCTACCTGACTTGAATTAAGCTCCAAGAATACAGGTGATCGAATTTCAAGTCGTGAAGCTCCGGCTGCAACAAACATATGCGTTAGCTGAGATGGGTTTATGTCGCGCCCTAATTTTGACTTTTGCCACAGCTTGTATTCAGATGAAGCTGCCTCTACGGCCTTTTGAATACTCGTTACGTCTGTCGCTCTCGATTTACGGATATAGTAAGTCAGATCAATATTGTAGTCGACTGTTGTGGGCGATCTGACTGTCACTTTATCTGTAAGAGGCCGCCGCTTCCTGTCATCCAACACCGCAAACACCTCGTCAAGAACGGTTTGTGTGGGGATGACCCCACCAGCAAGCAACACGGTAACCACCACCTGCATAGGACTCGGAGAATCCACATGTACGTCTGCTATTGATGCACTGGCAGTTTTGGCCCAATATTCATACGCACCATCTGGACCCGCTACACTAAACGATTCCGGGGCAATGTGTATACGTTCACGGTATGGGTCGTTGTCCTCCACGGCAGCTCCGCCCGATGTTTCAGTAAGATTGGTGACAGATGCCACGTATGGAAGAGGGTCGATCAGCGTCGTAAGTTGGCCTGCGATATATCCATTGCCTTCTGGACCCGAAACATTGCATTCTGCTGCTACAGTAATAACAACATCACCAATCGGGACAGATACCGCCTCTTTGGTAGAAAAATAAATAGTACCATCCCCCTCAGTCGGCCCTATACGGGTCCCTGCGGGAATAATCTGGACATTCGTCAGCGGAGTGGACAACGTGAACTGTATTAACGTAACGGCATAATCGGCACCTAAACGCGGTGTTTCTACAAAGGCCCCTAAATGATCCAGCACATCCCCGCGCGCATACCGGAGTAGTTGCCCCTTGGCGACCTGATTCAGCTTAACTTCTTGTTGAACCATTTTGTATGCTATTGCGTAAATGAAAATACGCAGCGGGTCGGCTGGAGCAAGCTGTCGTTTTGCGATTGATTCGTACAGCGTAATAAGGGAATCCTGCATCGCTTTAACATCCGCCTGGACAAAATCAATATCCGGCAACTCAGCCAGTGTACTCATCCGCATTCACCTCCTGTTCATCGAAATAAATAACAGGAATCAATCGGCCGCTGTCGGGGTCGTCCTGCGGATTCACAAATTGGATCTCCTGAATTAATATTCGCGGCTCATATTCACCAACCAGCTCATAAATTTGTGATGTTATAAGTGCCTTGGCAACTTCTGTCGGCTCGTCCAATGCTGCAGGATCAAACCCAAACTGTCGATTCAATACAACCGATCCGCGCCAGGATGTGAGCAGAGTAAACAGGTTCTGTCGCAATTCAATCTCGCGTGAGGCCGGGGCAAAGTCAATCGGCTGGGTACCGGATAACGTAAGGTTGTACTGGCTCATTTAACGTACTCCTTTAGCGTTATGTTGATGGTTCCAGACAATACGTTTCCTCGGTTATCAACGTGAGTCCAAGCCTGCTCAAGCCCCGTCACAACCCACAGACCAACGCCCAGCTTCTTGCCACCGATTGTGAGCGCTCCGGCTTTTCCCTTGCGGTCCCAATCCACTAACTTATCCATTTCCTTACGGGGGTTAGTTCCGTGCCATGCCGCAAAGTACATCGTAAATGTCACGGTATCCAGCCCCGGCCCTAAGAACTGGCTTTTGGGCTTTTTCAACATGATTTCATGGTCCGCCCAACGGCTGGCACTGGACCGGGTAAGCTCTTTGAATGTACGAATCACCTTCGGCGTAACGACAAAAGCAATGTTGCCATAGCTACCTATTTTAGCTGCCATAATTATTCACCTTCAATCGGCTCATTTAGTTCCTTTACGGATCCGACGACCGTTACATTACCACCAAACCGGACCGCTGGAGCATTTATGTTTACGCTGCTGGCGTTAATCTCTACGGTTTGGGCTGTAATTTGAACAGACTCCGCTTTAATGCTCACATCCTTGGCTTGTACATTCACAGCTCCGACCGCATTAATCTCTATGGAGCCTGTATTTTTATCAAAATACACGTAGCTGCCATCCTCGAAGTAGATACCACGCTGCGATTGGTCCGCAGGCATATCATAACTGCCGTCATATAACGCACCAAGACAAACTCCATCTGGTCGTCCATTCCCGATAAAAATACACGCCACATTGTCACCCGGCTCTGGCATCGCGTTTGATAGCCCCCAGCCTGTGCCCGTTGTTAAAAGTGGCAACTCGGGGGAAACCATGTCGTCCATGTCAGGGAAGACTACCCGAACCATTCCTGTGTCGGTATCAACGCTGGAGACAACCCCGATCCTGTTTAAATTTTCATTCGCCATGTCACCACCCCAGCACTTTCCTGATTTCCAGATTGGTCGTATAACCGGATCCGCCAACAGCATGAGTAACAGAAACGATAATGTACTTACCGTCAAATCTCCCAAACCCTTTTATAGTGATGGTCATCCCGGCTGCAAGACCGACATTACCCATAAGAGACAAAGTAGCTTTGCCAGCCTCTTTATTCTTCTCACGCAAGCCCTTGCGTGCTGCATTAAGGGCCTCCGCCTGTGAACCAACACTCTGAGACACCTTTAGTATTGGGCCATCTTTTGGAGCGCCTGGTGGACGATAAATCACCTTTATCGGTTTTGGCTGCTCCGATTTCTCTTTCTTCTTTTTGGTCTTCGATTCCTTATCAGTTTCCTTGGAATCAGTGGCGGTTGTAGCAGCTTTGGTCTTATCCTTATCGTCCTTTGTTTCATCCTTCTTCTCGTCTTTTTTCTTTGACGACTTCTTTTTGGCTGCTGGCTGATAGCTGACCTCGCATGCTGCGTATGCCACATCCTGAGTCGAAAAGGTAAATCCATAGCTAATAATGTCGGATACGCCGCGTGTGATTGCCAAAGCTGGAGGCTTCTGCTCATAAACGTATTCGTCAAACAGAACCAGCCTTTTGCCCGTAACTTTCAAAGCGACGCCTTCCTGCTTGCACAGGTCATTTAAAAAAGCCAGATCAGACACATCCGTCTGATCCTGGCGGTCATATTTCGGGTTCCCGTGAGCCTCATACATCAGTGTAAAGCCTGCGCGCTTGGCAATCTCCGCAGCAATAGACTTGAGCGTCACGGACTCCCAAGCCTTCGTTTTCTTCTCCTGTCGGACATTGACGTTCACAGGCAAGGATACAGCCTTAATCGACACCGTATCAGGCGGTCCCGCGAAGTCCATAGAATCAACCTCGAACATGCCACAATTAAGCCGCTTGATCTCTCCCGGCTTATCCCAGCCGATTGTCTTTATATACGCGATTATCCTATCCCCCTCGGTGGGCAACCAAGGGCCAGACCACTTGCGGGCCTTATCCTCCAAATTAATTTGCAAGTCATCCAAGGTGCCCGGCTCTGCATCGGTATAAGTAAAATCCAGCAGATAATCAGACAGTTCTTTGGTGATGTCCTTGCCGTTGTAATTTATGACGACCTGGGCACGTCTTGCATTAATGATATCGTTCATTGTCACACCTTCCACGGCGGCAGATCAGCAGCAGTTTCTTCCACTACAGAAATATCCGGCAATTGAAGAACAGTCCCAGCAGAAAAAACAGAAACGTCGATGTAGTCCAGATTCAAATTCATTATCTGGATCATCAACGTTTCAACGCCAAACACTTTATAGGCAATCATGTCCCAGGTATCACCCTGGATTGTCGTATATGTCGTCATAGGCTCGTCCTCGCATCCTGACGCTTCATATTTAGGTACTGCTGCCTAAAAGTCGGCTGCGCCGCCTGAATGGCCTGCTGTACGACTTCCTTATCGGCATTACCTTGAATAGTTATGTCAAACTGCAGCACAATGGAATCCCCGCCGTTATTAGTAGTGGTATACCCCATCATGCGGTTTGTTTTCTCCAGTAGGTTCATACTGCGCTGTTTATTGTTTAGCGGGATGACGGCCTCGGTTCCGGCTTCTCCTGCGATAGACGGACCTGTAGTAAATCCACCTTTTGCGAGCATGGGCAAATGCGGTATATCCATGCCACCTATAGTCTTGCCCCCTAAAGCCTCTGGCATCGTGAAACTAAATCCATTTATTTTATCAATAGCTGAATTTATTACTCCGATCACATTATTGAACGCGGCCTTAATTGCCCCGGTTATGCCTTCCCATATGCCAACCACGATTTGTTTGATGCCATCCCAAGCCAATGACCAATTACCTGTAAACACCCCTGTTAAAAAGTCAATTACACCACCCAACACATCAATAATCCCTCCGATAATCGGTTTGAGAATATTAATCGCACCTGTTACAACAGTAGTGATAACGGGCCACGCCCATTTGAATATACCCACAAGGGCATTTATGGTCGGCGCAATGCTCCTTTCGTATATAGCCATTATTAAGCCGCCTAGTTTACCAAACAAAGCTCCTATCTTGGGCAGCCATGCAGCCAACACCGAACTGACTTGCGGCAACAAGGTCTTTGTCAGATATCCAAAGACTGACGTAAATACGGGGCCTAGTTTTGAAGATATGGAGGATGCTAATTTAGCGACCAAAGGAATTATGGCATTGAATGCTTGCTTCCCCATTTTCATCAAAGGAGCAAGCAAAGAGGTGACAGAGTGTAGCGCTGGACCGATCCCGGTGGCAATAGATTCTATTACAGGTGTTATAGAGTCACGAAGGCTGCTCACACTGTCTACAATTCCACCAAGATCCAAACCGCCACCAAACGTAAAAGCATCTTTGAAATATGATGTTATATCGTCCATGACTGGCCTAATACTATTAACAAAATCATTAACCTTGCCCTTGATCTTATCAAACGCATCGACGAAACCATTAGACATCTTAATGGCTTGATCCGGACTAAACCCAATAGACTGCAACCCTTTATTAATATCTTGCACACCGCTGATATCTCCACTACCCATTAGTGCATTTGTCAGCAAGCCCCCTGCGCCTTTTACGATATTTTTAATTGCTGCGAATTTATCAAACACGTCAGATATGGCCGCCGAAAACTTATATGCCTTGTCTTCTCCAACTCCCAGGCTGATTAAGAATTTACTTATACCAGTTGCAGCAGACATGTCCCCTGTGCCTGCCATTGAATTAGCAAACAAGTCTCCTACATCCTGCAAGGCTTTAATAAAAGGCTGCATAGCTTGCATGCCCTGTTTGAAATATTTCTTTATTTTAGGAATAGCCGTCTCTAATCCTTTACCGAAACTAGCAAGGGCAGGTAACGCAAGGTCAGAGAGTGGATATACAAATTCGGTGAGCAACTGCCTGCCGATGGATCGGAAGGCATAGCTTATGGAGGAATATTTTATTTTCTGAACTTCTTGCATTGTATTTTTTGTTTTGTCAAAAGCATTGTTTGTACGCAAAATAGCTTGTATCGTTGATTTTTCCAAATCTTCACCCTGCGTACCGAACAAATTCAGCAAGGCTGTATTCTGCTTTATGGGGTCCTTAACTTTGTTTAGTGCATCCCGGACCTGAAAATAAGCCTGCCGTGCCACATCTCCACCAGAAGCAAACTTTTTTTGCATCTTATCTGCATTCAGCCCCAGAATCTTGTATGCCTCATTCGTTGTCTTGGAACCATCTTTACTCCGAATTCCAAATTCCTTGATGGCATCACCAACTTTGTCACATACTGTTCAGCAAGGCTCGCTACGCCTTACCCGCCACTAAAGGCAGCTGCATGTTTCCATGCAGATCAGACTATATCAAAAACTCCTAAGAGTCCCCTCCCATTTCCACGCGCTTGCGTGTACTCGGTTTCTCACCGATAGTCGTTGCACGTTCCTGCTTTATACAGGCTTCGCTCATGATTTCCCTCGACTTTACGTTAGGGTTTTCCATGAATTAGAGAGGTTTCGATATGGCGTCACCGCCATAAAGCCCTAATAAAAAGGTTAAAGGCCCCTGCATCCAAGCCATTTTTGAAGCTGTTGAACATGTCCTCCGCACCCAAACCTATCGTTTTGTAATATACGGAGTATTCATTCGCTGAATCCAGCAGTTCCCCGGACTTATCCAGCCCCATCTGCTTACCTTGAGCAAGCAAGTTGAAGGCTTCCGTATTACCGAGATTTTTAAATTGCTTCGTCATGGTCTGTACAGCTTTATTTGTCTCTGGGATGTCATCCTTGAACACATCCCGAAAGACTATTGCATTCTTCGTCGCTTTTTCAAGCGCAGGGCCTGTAAGTTGCAAAACCTGACGCGTGTTCTCCATCGCGCCTCCAAGATCGTTCCAGTCTTCCCCGAGATTTTGGTTATATAAATTCCGAGCTTCCTTTTTGATGGCCTGCATATCTTTTAGGCTTGTACCAGTAGATGCCGCATACTGGTTAAATGCTTCCTGCTGATCACCAATAGCACTACCGATATTGTTGATGGTACCCGTAACTGAATCCAATATAGCCATAGCACCGGATACTTCTGCGACTTTTCGAAAAGTGCGACCAAAAGAAGAAGCGGCGCTGCTCAGTTTCCCGAACGCGCCGCCTGCTTTTTTGGTTTGATCTGTAAGGTCTTCAACTTCACGTCGAGCCCGATCCGGGCCACGTGAATTTTGCAATTCTCGTAATTGACGTTGTAATTCCTCAACCTGATTATTCGCTTGGTCAAACGCACGACGATATCTCTGGTCAACCTCGGCAATTAGGTTCATTGCTACATCATATTCATGGGACATTAAATCACCGTCCTACGCGCCCTCTACGTCCGTTAGGAGCTTTGTTTTTACGTTTCTTTTCTGCTTCTTCCATTTGCTTTTCTAACGCCTCATTTTTCAAATTAACGTAAGCTTCAAATGCCTCATGCCACTGATACAACTCATAAAGACTCTGGTCCAACCAAAAATCCAGAGAATTCCTTGTTTCAATGGAAAGTGTCATTATGATTTGCCTTATTTCCGCTCCAGCGTTACCGTTTATTCCAAACCGAGCAAAAAACTTTGTGCCATTGCGGTCGCACGCCCAAATACGCCGCCCGGCAATTCCTCAATTAGTTGAAACGGAACACCCGCAGCTTCGGCACACACGGCGGCCTGAAACTTCATGTTCACAGCTTTAATGGGTGAATCCATATCATTCAATGCCAAACGCTCGCTTAGAGAAATGAGTTTACGACCATTCACTTTGTCCCAATCAAAAACTAATTCTGTAATTGGTTCTTGGTCTTCAAACTTAAAAGGTTTTGAAAATTTAAGGACGTATTTACCCTCGTTTCCTGCTTCTGCTGGGGTTGTAGTTTTCTTTTCAGTCATAGTCTTGTCCTCCATTATTTGCCGAGCGCAGCCCGAATTTTAGCGCCGAAATCCACTTCATTTACGACAAAAACATCGTTGAATTTGTCGATTTCAATCTTTACGACACCATTAATCGTAATCTTGATATATGTGACTTCATGTTCTACTGAATTATCTGACCCTGCTGCTGTCTCCAAGCTACCCATCGACAGCGTTTTCGGAGAGCCCTTAATAGTTATTTTGATCGGAATAACGTCAATACTACCCGTAACCCGGTTTTGGCTCTGAATACCCGCCCGCAGGTCAACTGTGTGTGTCTCCTGAGCAAATAGGTCAAAATAACCTTCTTCCCAAGTTGCAAAGTTGTACGTCACCTGCATGGAATCGGTTTGTCCAAGCGTGGCGACGTTAACGGTACCGTTAATTCCGGCACCCATGGCATCATCAGAGAGCATAGCAATGTCTGGCAAATCAACAGTGGTCGTACCAAGGTATTGACTACCGTTACGTATCGCTTCGTATTTAATTGTCCGTAAATTAATTTTTTCTTGGCTCAAGGTTCAGCCCTCCCTTTACGCTGCCGTAGCAAATAGCGCAGCAAAGTAAGATGTATCGTATTCCATCACAAAATCAATAGCCTGTGCAGGAGACGGCGGCGTTACGTAGACGTGAAATTTCATCTTCCCATCCATCAGATCGGCGACAGGGTTCTCAGATGCATTAAATTCCACACGTCCGCCCAGAATGTACCCAGCAGCAGTCAGGCCGTTCATCCAGAAATTTGCTGCATCAGTAATAGCTTCGATCAGACGCCTATCAATGGAACCGTCGAGATATTTCCAGTAGGTGAGCGTCAATGTATTGCTGATCCAGTCGAACATACGGCGAACCGGAATGAACGACGACTGTGGGTCTTTTTGATTTGGGTATGCACCTGTACGGTTACCCCAAAGAACAAAGCCGCCGACAAAATTCAACGCCGTGACAATGCCGTTTGCATTCAAATACTGTGCCTGTTGAGGTCCAAGAGCAATCGCCCTGGTATCCGTTTTTGTTCCGTCAATCTTTGCCGATTTATTCGATGGCGAAACCGATGGAACCCCGCCGTTATTTACGTCTGTTTGTACAATTACCGCGGATGCCACAGTGGAAGAATGATATGTTCGGTCATCATAAGTGAATAGCGGATAGGTGTTTATCTGGCGCGGGTCATTGTAAGCATTCGTTTTTTTCCATGCAGGCGTATCTGTATACACAATCTCGCTCGATAGATCAGTAATTGCCTGTGCTTTGAAGTGTCCACCGTTTAAACTCGCTGCTTTTTCGGTCATTACTGCTGCAACGGTTGGATTTTGCGAAAATCCCGGTGCAGCGATCAAAGCCGGAACGATTCGGAACAGCGGGAATACCTGATCAAGTAGTTCAAGCCCGGTAGCCTCACCAGTAGCCTCCACAACGCCGCCGATAAGGTCCGCTGCTGTCACTTTGCTGCGATCCAACTTAGAGTATGCTATTTTAACGGTGCTATTGGCTGTCAGAGCGCCGGAAGCAATGCGGGATACCACGAGGTTGCCGGAAGTATTAAAGCTCACGCTGTAGTCCTTCCCTGCTGTGTAGGTGGTCGCTCCGTCGTCAGAGGTGAGCACCACCGTTGACTTAATAATGCCCTGGTCCGGTACAGTAACAACACCGTCAGATAATGTGTAACTGGCTGTGGCTACCGTTGCGTTATGTTTAGTTGGGTCCAAGACATTCACGAACACAACTGGTGACAACTTCGCAATCTTGAAAAAGTAA
Organism: Paenibacillus sp. NRS-1781; assembly: GCF_050467745.1. Classification (NCBI taxonomy): domain Bacteria; kingdom Bacillati; phylum Bacillota; class Bacilli; order Caryophanales; family Paenibacillaceae; genus Paenibacillus; species Paenibacillus sp. NRS-1781. The sequence goes on along the minus strand of NZ_JBITPI010000044.1, from coordinate 157,880 downwards.
TGTGTAAATTCAGACAGTGTGAAGCTCTCCCAGTCGTCCGAGTATCCAAAAGCAGCAACCACATCGTTCCAGCTTTCGCAGAGGATCGGCTTATTTACTGGCGCATTCTCCAGAGTTGTCAGATTGACTGGAGCCGTACCGAACACGACTGGTAAAGTAATGTTTAGTGGCACTGGCGTAATGACTTCCGCTGGCTGCTCGGTAGTGAAAATACCATGACGTTCTGCCAATTTAAATCCCTCCTTTTACTGCTGCAATGACAGCAGCATATGCAATTTGTAGTGCGCTTCCCGGTACGGACAACGCCGCTTTCGACGTAGCCAACTCAGACACTGGCACGAAAAGTTGCCGTATTTCTGGTACTTTTTCTGCAACATCATCCAAATGTGCTGGGAAACCATCGCGAACAATAAGTGACTTCGCCAGCCGCCCTCCTGGCAAGTTCGGCCCGATGTAAATTAGTTGATCTGGTTCGATAGCAGCCTTATCTGCTTGAGCGACTTTGTCAGTCGCAGCAGTATGAGAGCGTCGCGTTTTCGATTCCGCAGCTTCTTGTTTTTCTAGCTCTTTATCCAAAATAAACATCCTCTCTGCTTATGCCTGGAATTTTCCACTTCATGTTGACGTAGCCAAAAAAATATGGTGATAAGTCTTCGTCGTCAAAAAGGGAACAGGTCAGGGGGAAATCTAATTCAAACATCCGTTCCAAAATCGGATGCGTCATGAATGCATGCCGGATACGCTGTGTGATGTTTTGAACCGTTCTTTCACCTTGCATATCCAACTCTTCATCGAAAATGCCCACACTAAGCAAAACAGAACAAGATGACTGGGCTTCATGACCTTGGTCCACTGTCTCGCCAAAGCGCACAGTGATAAAAGGAAAATGAGCGCGGTCATCTTGTTCTTCTTTTGCAGGAAGGTTTTGGGGATAGATATTAAGAGGCACCATTTCATATTGAGCATTCATGTATTCCGAATCAGCAAAAAGACGCTTTAGTTTAGCTACCAAAGCGTCTTGCAGTATAAAGGGTGTCATTATCCGCCCAACTCCCTATTCAGTTCATGTTCCAGTCGTTGTGCATATAAAATACGGGCTTTTCTTTCCACCGACTCCCGTATTTGCACATTGTTGAACATTTCTGGCGCAGGTGGACCGTATAATCGCTTAATCGGTAGCCTGCTTCTGCCTTCACGAATGAAGATTTTAACTCCATTTTTTTCAGCAACAAAAGCGCCTGGAACCTTTTTCATACCGCCCTTTTTAACAGCGACCTTTAGCACTTTTGGGCGCTTACCTGTCGTTCGGCGGGGTGAAAACTTGTATTTATCCAACCCTGTACCTCGGCTGCGGGAACGTATAGTAGCAGACAAGCTTCCTTTGTCAGCTTTTTTTATGGAAAAGGTACTGCTTAAGTCCCCAGCCTTTATAACATACTGCTCTCGTATTTCCTTGCTGGCGTTTGTCTTTGCGTTCTGAGCGACCCGATTAAGCGCCCGATACATAGCGACTTTCGTTTTCTTTTTGACTTCTTGAAGGTGCCGTTGCGCTTCTCTCAAAGCAGTGGTGTCAATCTGGATCATGATCCTTTGCGCCCCAAAGTTACAGTTATCATGTTCCCATCATCCTGTAGATCCGCAACAGTATAGATGCGACCATCAAACTTGATTTTGCTCTGCAGTACAGGCAACCTGCCAAAATACAGGAGGAAGTCGGCACGCTGGGCATAAAACAAAAGATCGGCATCGTAAACGCCATCTGTTGGATTCGAGGCGCTACTTTTCCGATCTCTCAGTTCATCATCATCAACAATAACCAACATTTTGACAGGCGGTTCAGGTGTGGCAGGCAGTCCGTTTTTCGGCGGACTCATAAAGGCGATTTCATGCCAATCCGCAAACTCTTTCTCGTTCAGAAAAACATCCTTCACATCCTTCTCAAGCTGTTCCTTAAACGAGCGCATTGTTTTCGTCCAACCAAGCAGTATACTGCTCGACTCGACCCTCAACATTACTCGCCGCTTCAAATTCAAGAGACTCCAGCAATTCCTTTTGCTCATCAGCCTTTAGTTTAGCAAACTCTTCTACAGTTATTGGGTCGTCAGGTGGCTTTTCACCAACAACCTCGACAAATTTCCCTGATTTAAGGCTAACAAGTCGATTTGCTTCGCTTTCATCGAGGCCACTAATAACATCACCAATAGCATAGTCCTTACCGTTGTGCCGTATTTTACTCAATGCTTCGATTTCCACAAATAGCCCTCCTTATAGAACTTTTGCTACGTACCAGTTCTCGATGTTCAACGGAACAGGAAACGGACGACTTTGCAGCTCCAGTGTGCGAACCGCCGTGCGGCGGTCTGCAAATACTTGTGCAACCACTTGTTGATTAACCAAACGAATATCATCATCTCCGACCATAACCGGGTTAGCTGCGTAAAGGAATTCAAATGGCTTGCCTTCTGGCAGGATCACAATCGTACCAGCCGGGATGAATGGCTTTTCTACGCCATCGTCGTCCACGAACGTACCTGTATAGCTGTAAAGATCAAGACCAACGTCTCTCAGGAACCCATGGTGAGTTACACCGTCAGGTAACAAAGTCGTGTCAATGTTACCGATGGTCAGCCCTTTATTGTCGGCCAGTTTTAGAATGGCTGGGTGACGGGTCAGTGCTATCAGTGCCTCGTAATCACCCACTACTTTGCGCGGAGTCTGTCCATTCTTTTGCATGACAGACAATCGCAATCCCGCCAAGAACTTGATAGGATCGGAATCCGGGTCACTCCATAAGTCTTTACCGGAAAGAGTGATGGCGTTCGAGAATCCGTAGTTCAGTTCTTGTTCCACACCCTCACCAATTTGCGTTACCTTACCCGTGAAAATCATTTGTGATGCCATCTCGATTTTACGGCGAGTAATAGTGTCATTCAGTTCCACCAAGTCCCTAGCAATCAATTTACGAAGGCGTTGTTCAACGCTATCCGGGTTATACAGTGATTCTCCAGCTTGGCGAGCTTTAAGGTCATGATAAGTAATGTTCCGTGCTGGCTTAACGGGAACCGGGGAATATTGCTTCGCGCTGAAAGAATCACGCAGTACAACTTTACCTTGTTGTAATTCGGATACGTAAGGTGCGATACGGTGCTTACCTTTCAGCGTCTGGATTTCGATTTCTGTTGTAAGCCCCACCTCACCGTCAGAAAAGAATGTACTCAAAATGTACTCTGATGTTTGCGGTAACTGCCCAACTACTCTGAGAAGCTGCGGCAAAGAATAAATATCTGGCATTGTTTAAATCCTCCTATTCCACTACCCGTTTTGTGATTAAACCAATGTTACGCATTGCTACTTCATGCTTTTCAACCTTGTCCGTGCCACCAAAAATAAGAGCATGGCGATTAAACTCGCCACTCACATAACCTGTAGCTCGTACATCTTTGGTGGTTGCATCCACTTCCTGATCGGATAGGATTGCAAAAGGAGTTTCAGAACCGTCTGTCTTGCTGGAATCTACAGGAGCCACGATGTACATTCCATGAGAAGCGTTCATTTCAGGCAGTTGAGATACAACCCCCAAAACAGTCCCGCGCTTGATGACGCCGGAGCCGCTTTTTACAATGACGGACACAGTAGCGAGCGGTACAACATATCCCGCAATCAGGTTATCGTAAGGCTGGCTTTCGTATGCTGGCATAATTATTTACCTCCCCGTAATCTTTTCATTTCTGCAATTACCTCTTCCGCCTCTGTTTGTGCTTGCACTTCCTCAGCGGCTTTCTTGGCTTCTGGTGTAGTAGATTCTTGGACAGGAACGTCATTTACCCCACTATTTTGCGCGTCATGTTGACGTGCTGCTGCTACCTCACCTTTCTTAGCGATAGAAGCTTGTACAATCGCAAAGGAAGCTTCTGCGACGGTTTGGCCTGCCTCGATAGCGTTCTTTACAATTTCGACAGCGCCTGGAGCAGCAGCCAATTCATTCAGCGCCGTAATCCGTTGGCGTTCGTTTGTCACACCCTCTTGTACGACTTGGTTGTATAGGTCTGGATGTTCGTTTTTCAGTTGATTTAAATCCATTGGTTTGTTTTCTCCCTTCATTTGGCTTATCTGATTTTTCAGTCCTTCCGCTGTGAGTCCAGTAGGCGCGCCACCTTTATTCGTGTTGACGCTGGCTGATGGAGTCTTGGCGTTCAGATCAATAATACCTTCTGGTCCACCGTCACCAAGAGCCGGAGACTGTGAGGTGAATCCGCCTTTAGAAAGGAACTCGTTGCGTATTTTGTTAATGACCTCTTCGGGTATAACCTGACCTCCAGCGGCGCTATTCGTCGTTTGTGGGGCCGACTCAGAAAACATGATCTCATCAACGAACCCTAATTCCTTCGCCTTTACCGCATCCATCCAAGTTTCCTGATCCATCAGGCCAAGCAATTCCTCTCGACTCATGCCCGTTTTGTTGACATAAGCGTTGGCAATGGAATCATCAACAGACTTGAGCATGGTTGCCGTATCATTCATGTCATTACGGTCACCCCATGCAGATGTAGATGAATTATGGATCATCATCTGCCCGGCAGGAGACATAAGGACCTTCTTGCCACCCATAGCGATAACAGAAGCAGCAGAGGCGGCAAAAACGACCTTAACCGTGGAGTTTCCGTGGTAATCTCGGAGAGATGTGTAGATTTCTGCGCCAGAATAAACATCACCCCCACCTGAATTAATTGTAATTTCAACATCTTCGCCGTTTGCTTCATCCAAAAAATCCGAAACAGCAGCAGGGTTAATGGTTGCAATGCCGAACCAGTCATAAATCCAAGCTATGCTCTGACTCACAACCGTTCCGTTAAGTTTGAGTTTCTTCGCCATCTTCTTTTTCACCCCCTTCCTCATCGTCGTTGTCCTCGTCGCCTACATTAGACGATGTTGGAACGGCGGTAGCCGCTGCTTTAGCTGCGCCCTCACTAAGTCCGTACCTCATGAGGGTAGCAAGCTCGTGGGCTCGTTGCTGCACGTTGGACTCCCACTCACCGCCTGTTAGTTCGGCTGTTTCGCCCTCTGCGGTACTAAAGTTGTATTCGATACGGCTGATTGCAGCGTTAACCTCTTTGACCGGATCGAGCATGCCTTGAGACGGACCATGCCAAGCAGCTTTTGTATAGGCACGAAAAATAGCCGGATCATCAAAGATGCCCGGCGCGTCGATGCGACCTTTTGTAACTGCCTCCACAAACCATTCTTCATAAATAGGCTGACAAAACGACTTGGCAAGCCATGTTCGCCGCATGCGGAACATTTTCCATGCTTCCAACATTGCAGCGCGGCTAGCTGTATAAGACGACGTGAAGTGTTTGACCAGCAATTCGTAAGGAATTTCAAGAGCAGAACCAATCTGCCTCAATATAGCCGTAACAAATGGGTCAAAGTTCGGATTTGGTCTTGTTGGGTCTGCGAAATTTGCTTTTTCACCCGGCTCAAGAAACTGAACTGCTCCCACTCCAAGTTTAATGTCATTGGACGGCAGCTCGTCACCGTCTAAATTATCAGTGTCAGGTGGTTTCAAACCGAACGCGTTCGGATCATTGGCATTTTCGGTTTCGATAAACACAGTAAACATCGCTTGTATTGCAGCAGCCGTCAATTCTGCCTCAGTGTAGCGGTCAAGCTGCTTCAACGCCTCAATAACTGGCGCAATGACTGGAACACCACGGCGCTGTCCTGGGCGCTCAGACTCCATCAGGTGGAGTACATTGTATCTACCTGTCCCCTCTCCCCGTGACAACACCCTCGTCCATTTTTGGTCGCCGCCGAGGTAGCTCTTCCCACTTCCTGGGTGACGACTACTGAAATGGTAGGCGATAATCATACCTGTTTCATCTACTTCAACCCCGGATTGTATCCGGTCCGTATCCGAAAGATTTGGGCTACTGCAACGATCAGCCTCAATCAGATTGACCTTTAGGTCGTAGGTTGAGAACTTGCGTGGAATCATCGGCAAGAGTCCGAAAACGTCACCGCTTTGAAGCTGAGAAAGAAAAGCAAGCTGTTGAAGTCCGTAGAAGTCGTTCAAACCTGCGGCATCACAATTTTTCGAATCGGCCCACAACGACCATTCGCGGTCAATCTGAGATTTTAATGTTGCGGATTGCTCAGCGTTTAGATTTAAAAAGTCCTTGTCAAACGCTGGTTTGAGCCGGAGCCCTGTTCCCACCACATTTGTTCGCATAGTCTTGTGAGCTCCGGCAACAATCGCTCCTCCTACAGCAAGATCCCGGGAACGTGCTCTCAATTCCTCCAGATAATCATGGATATCCGAATCGGCATCACCGATATCAGGATTCCAAAGGGTCATACTTTTCTTGGTCCGGCTGGCTCCATGAGAACCGTACCCTTGATTCAAAATAACTGCGATTTTTTCTTGTCGAATAGTTTCAGTTCTGGCTGCAGCTCTTTTTTTAGCTACACCAGGAGCAACATAATTGATGATCCGTTCAAGCCTGTTCATATATCAAACGGGGTGAACGCACGAGTACGGGAACGTCTCCGGCCCGGATTTTCCAAATCGTCAACCACCTTGCTCCAGTAACGTATCCTTTCAAGGATTGTGCTCATGGGTACACGGGTTATTGATCTCCCTTTGATGCTATAGGATTGTCCTGTAGCAAGAGCCATCTCAGCATCACGCCATGCGGTCAGATTTTCCCTCGCTTCTTCAAGTGTGATATTTGGCATATCCCCTTTTCACCTCCTTCATATGGTTTACACACTGCTGTTAACGCCTTGCCTGCGCTTTTTACGTGGTGCAATTACTCGCCCTCCAACATCAGGATCAATGATAGGCCCGTTAGGCTGTTGCTCAATGGGCAGTGAAAGGTTAGGGTTTAACAATTCAACAACTGCCCGGTTGTAAACAGCTAGGTCAAATGGTTCGTTTCGGTCGCGGGTTTTAACCCAAGCCTTGTACTTAACGCCCTCTTTTACCACTACTTTGTGAGTTTCAGCAGTCAGGCCCAAGAAATATTCTTGCGTGTATCCCTTGTCCTCGCCCGGAAAATGGCAGTATAACGGACCTGGCGATTCTACTTTTAAGCTGTCATGGACCTTGACCTTGCCATCGTCTACCCCCAAATGAATTAATATCGCATTATACATTTGGGTACGGGTATGTTTGGCGATGAACGGGACATGCTCTGCCGTTTTGGGATTGATCCCTTGCCCTTTAACGGCGTATATGCGGCGATGTTCCCTCGGTTTAGTGAATTCGTACACCTCTTTGGTATAATGACCGCCTGAGTCCATACAAGCGCCCACAATACGGAATTCTCGTCCGTTTGGTCCGACCCACGAACGACAAAGAAACCTGTCCAGTTCCTCCCATACCTCGGGTCTGTCCAAGTCTCCATAAATACGGTGATATTCAATTCTCCAAGACTCTTTGCCAGCACCCCAGCCCATAATCTCGACCTCAAAACGGTCGTCTTGGGTGTCAATCGCTGCCGTAATGACTTTCACACCCTCTGGCACCTCGGTTTCATACACCTCACGGCGCTGCATCAACGTTTTCTCGTCCATTCCTTTAACCTTGGTTTCCCAAGGTTCTCCAAGGACCGTGTTTATGAAAACTTTGAGTTTGTCTACGCCCTCACGCTTGGCAATTAAGAACTTTTTCGAGACCTCCCGCCAGTCAGACCAGGGGCTTGAAAGCTGATTGATGTGGAATCCGCGTCGGGTTGAATGCTCTTTACGTGCAATCCACGCCCCTTTTCCGCGCTTCCACTCCTTTTCAGAACCCAAAATCCCGCAATAACAGCAGCGATATTCAGCCTTTGTGACCACAATCTCGCCGCTTTCCGACTCGTAATGTTCGTATTCAACCCCATTTTTGAACTTCAAAGGTTGCAACTCCCCGCAATGCGGGCACGGCAAGCACCATTGTTCCATAGTGCTGTCTTCGTAAAGCTGGTAAATGCGAGAAGTTTCCTTATCGACCGGAGTTGATACAAACAAATGCCGCCGCTTGTGCCGGAATGTTGTTGTCCGTGCAGTAGCAAGAGCGATTGGGTCACCTTCTTTACCGGAGGAAACCGGAAACCTGTCCACCTCGTCACACAGAACAACTTGAATCGGACGCGAAGAAAGGCTGTCTGGAGCGTTGGCCCCCACTATTGTCACATAACCACCGGGGAAAGATTTTTCTTCAATCGTGTTACTGCTGTCTCTCGACTTGGCTGGACCGATCTTAGTTTTTAAAGCGTCGCAGCTATTAATCATTGGAGTCAGACGCTTTTTGGAATAAGCCTGAACTAAATCATCCTTGGGCAGCACATGCATGATAGGGCAAGGCTCCTGATCAATATACGAGCCTGTAACATTCAGCAAAAATTCTGTCTTGCCGACTTGAGCCGAGGCCATAATAGCTACTTCTTCCCATGTCTTAATAGAATCCATAATTTCTCTCTGGTACTCTGCTCGATCTGTCCGCCATGGTCCCGGCTCTGCGCTGCTCTCAGTCGTGAGCATCCGGTTTTGGTCCGCCCATTCCGACACACTCAGTTGTGGTTTTGGCTCCCACTGCTTATTCGCTCTGCTAAAAAGGTCTATCGTTTTGTTAGCTATCATCGTTGCCGCCACCGATCTGATCCGGGGAATAACGGGCCAGCCCAGCAAGTGCTGATTCTACTTCACGCCGGACAACAGACTCTATAACATCCGCCGTCTCGTGCTCACACTCAGTCGCTACCCGGTGCGGAATCCCAAGCAGCCGTGACTTTGTTGTTATTATCAAGTCTGCGAGAAGTTTTTCCACGTCTCCAGCAGCATGGAGGTTACCCTTTAAAATATCCAACTCCAGCGCTGCTTTTTCTGCCTTCGTTTTTTCATGTTCAGTCTTATAATCTATCAGCCGAGGCCCTTTATCGACTTCCTTACCACCAGAAACATGCTCAATATAAGACTGAACAGATTCACCCAAGTTGTATTTGCCTCTGGAGCACTGCTGCAGCACCTTTTCAGTGGTCAATTGCCTGATCCAGCGGTCTGATTTGCCGACGATGGCAGCCAGTTCGCCAGTCTGAATTATTTGATCATGTACCTTCATTGCTTCCGTCTTAGCTTTAGCCATCGTCAGCCCTCCTGCTTCCGTTTTAAGCCCTCTTAAACCATGACCCTAACCGACCCCCTTAATTAGTAGGAAAATTCTCTCTATCGAACTCCTGCGCTTTCTAAAGCGGAAACGGAAGTGAAATTCTGAATAAAAAACTGGAGCATTTTCGGGCTCATGCGCACCCGTACCCATTTTTAAGCTCCAGAAGGACCCAAATTTATTTTTTCTGAGAAAAAGAAAGCTTTTATGATTATTTTTCATAATCATTTCACGCGCGCGCCTCCTTCTTTTATTCTTTATCTTTAAATCATTTGGTATAAAGGGTGAGCTGCTATCCATGCTCTGTATTCTTAGTGACAATCCTGCTATATGGAACTATGCTGGCATAAGCTCCTGGTTCATGATAAATTCTGCTCAATGCATCTGCTCTATCCAACTCTACATTCTTCTCATGACAAATCAGTATCCATTTATCCAATGTACGTAATGTCTTCTTTTCGATATCAATACCACGTAATCTATCAATCAGGTTTAAGCGTATATCTACCCGATCCCGTTGATTCACTCCTGGTATGTATATATCAATAACAGCGGTATCGTCTCCTGTTATCCTTATTCCTCTGATATGCCATCTGAATATGTTGGGGTGTGTGATCATGGTCTGTATCCTCCAATCAGTTTTATGTATGAACACAAAAAAGCCACTCTTTTATAGGAGTGACTTCGGTAATCGTAGTGTGTTTTCTGTATAGGAATAACCCTTTTATACCAAGGTTTTTAGCGTCGTATATACTTTATAGCATTAAAGTTACTTTAAACGTATGCATTAAAAGATTTAAAGATAAGACCGTCCTCATAGCCGGACTGGCCTAGTTCACGTCTGAAAAAATGACGTGAACCTGCTGTTTTTTTAAATTATCTTTTTAAATCGTTTGAACAGATGAAGTGCATATGAACGCTACGCTCCATATTAAGATCCTTGTACTTAGTTACTAGATACGAAGGATAAGAGCATTATACTGACAATCATATTTAGCTGTCAAGCAGTCCATTTTAGCCTAAATTCGGCGTTATGCACACTTTATACATTAATGCAGTGGGTACATTTTGCACACCATCATGAGAGTGTAATTCCCACAAACCCTTTATACATAAGGGATTAAAGCATTCTTACACTCTCCTAGTGGGGGACAATCATCCACCAGTAGAATTATGTTAGGGGGTACAATCGTCCACCACTACATGCATTGATTGTTGTATATTACGCATAAACATTCACCGCTTAATCTTTGGTTTGAGTCGTGTGAACAGCACTGCATACAAGCCGAGGTATCAGATTTGAGCCCCCAAGATTCAGGAGGGGGTATCGGATTTGAACCCCCAACTAGACACGTGTTCCCTGACGACGTTCTGTCCTGTTTCTCGGTGCCTCAGAATGAGCTGCTGTCAATCGTACAAGCCACTTGAGTATTCTCATATCACACCTACTCCCTGAACCAAACGGTCTGCTTCTTCATTTTCACCACGTCCTTTAGTTTAGGATTTATACGCGCTGTCGGCTTGCTGGGAGTACCATTCTTATCCCAGTAGGTTCCTCGTTCGCCAGGACAATAACCGCACCATCGACCAGGCGTCTTCTTCCCGCAATTGTTACACTCGAATACGTCACGCGGCGGATAGGATTCTGTCAGCCATTTAAACATTGGCCTTCACCCTTTCAAGGGGATTAAAAAAGCCGCTCGTATGAGCGGCTTAACCACGTAAATGGTATTCTTGAGGAACGTGTCTTTTAGAGTAAGTAATATTTCTATTCTGCACAGCGCTATCATATTGTGACATGTACTTTGCTGTGTCGCTTGTTGGTACTCCGCCATCTCGATCATACTGAGTATAATCGTCCTCATTTTCAGTAGCGATAATCTCAAACAGTCTTTCTTTAAAACCGTGTTTTTCATAATCCTTAATGATATTCAGCAAGTCTTCAATTCGTTTAGCTGCTGGATATCCTACATGGTAAATGATTTGTGAACCTTCTCCGGGGTACTCGCTCTTGGCAGTGTCAATGATCTTCCAACCACCATCAAGGTATCTCTGAACAGATTGTTCACTGCAGGCCTCGATTCTTACGTATTCCAATTTTCATACATCCTCTCTCATTACCTTATATCGGTAGAAGTCAGTGATTAGGTTGCTTAGAGTTGTCCATTTTCTTCATAAATAATTAGAGCAGAATAAATTATGGTATGCCCTGTGATAGACAAATCACCATTATCAGGGATCATTGAGGTACTGAATTTTATATCAATTAGCCTAGATTTATGGAAGCCGTTAAGAAATTCATTAATCCCTCGTTGCAATGCTCCTTCTGAATACTCAGATAAAACTAAAACCTGTGTCATGGTTACCCTCCTTTCGACACAACAATTCGACACCAAGGAAGGATATTCCTTTTTCCGTGCCGAAAGTATTAGTTCGAAAGGAGGTGATTGATATAGCAGACAAATTGACTCCCGGCACTCCTACTCCCAAGTCTGGACAGTACGAAGTTGTAGGTCCAAGAGGCGGCAGCAAAGGAAGAGAGGTCACATCTACTAAAGGTAACCCTTTACCACCTACACAAAAATCTGGCGAAGGTTACAAATTAGTCGATCCGACCAAACACAAGAAGTAAATCAATTTTTCAGGAAGACCGCCTTTCTCAGGTGGTCTTTTCTTTTTTAGCAGAAGCCCGGATTTGAACCGGGACTGTGGGGATCTGACCCCCGCAGCACACCAGATATTCTGCACGCTGCACGGTGTGGGAATTGAACCCACGCCTCGCTCTTTAAAGCCGCGCGTGTCCTGTGTATGCGTCTCTCTTCCGCCACCACATCTGATATAGGCTTTGTTTCGGAATCCGGTACTTACTGACGCGACCAGTTGCGCTCCTGATCCACTCTTTAACGGCTAGGATCACCGCATACAGATGCCATACGCCCGATATAAGCGCTTGGACAGGCAAAAGTGGAGTAATTGCCCCTCACGTACCTAAGACGCGTAGAACGCACCCTCAAGCGGTCGTGACAAGCTCAGGAATAGAAAGAGCAACATGCCCGCTTGTCCTACCCTTGCGGCTCTCTGTAGGTCTTATAGCAAGGGGCTAACTGGTGCCGCTCGTCTTACGCCTACCACCGTCAAACAGGTGTGTGATTGTGTCGGGTGTTGTTCTCTTCTTGATTTCCTATGTTACTAATTTACCATGTGCAAAACCTAATGGATCACAATTATTTTCATTTTACGATCAATTTTCACGTATTTTTTTTCGATTCAAAAGTTTGCGAGAATATCATATCTTTGATAATGTAAAGATATGATTTATATATATAAAATAAATATTTGGGATGGTGTTAAAATGGGCTTTTCGTACAAACCGCTTTGGAAGTTGTTAATTGAAAGGGATATGAACAAAGAGGATTTACGGCTTCAACTGGGGATATCTACTGCAACAATGGCGAAGATGGGCAAAGATGAAAATATATCGTTTGAAGTGTTGAACAAGATATGTACGCATTTTGGTGTGCAGGCGAGCGATATAATCGAGCATAAGGCTGGTGAACAATAATGCCTGTATATAAGAATGATGAGACTGGGAAATGGGACTTCAAAGTCAACTACAAAGAGAATGGTAAGTACAAACAAAAGATGCGTCGTGGTTTCAGAACTCAAAAAGAAGCAAAAGCGGCGATGAGTGAAATGGAGAACGATCTAAACAAAGGCACCTTTATTGAGCAGTCAAAGACACTCTACAAGGATTTCATGGAGAGTTTTTTAAACGATAAGAAGATGCATGTTAAGCGAGGCACGATGACTACATATAGCAGCATGATTAACAATCATATTCTGCCCGCACTTGGACACCTTGCCATTAGCAGCATCACACCACGCCACATTCAAGACTTTTATAATGATTTGCATTCTAACGGGAAGCTATCGGATGAAAACATCCAGAAGTGCCACACAATTATTAATGAATCCATGAAAAAAGCAGCTTCTTGGGAAATGATCAGCAAAAATCCTGTTTCGTTGGTCGAACGTCCTAAAGCTCGAAAAAAGGAAATGCAGGTGTGGACCTTAGAACAGGCACATGCTTTCCTGGAAGCTTCAAAAGACGATATGTACTATATTGTGTTCCTTCTTGCACTAACCACCGGAATGCGCAAAGGAGAGATATTAGGACTCCGTTGGAAGGACGTAGATTTCGATAAAAGAACTATATCAATCACTCAGATTATGAGTAGTGACGGGAAAGACTTTCAAGTTGGTGCTAAGACGATCTCGGGGAGCAGGCTAATCCGCGTAGACTCAGAAACTATGGAGGCTTTGCGACTTCATAAAATACGCACCAATGAAAAGAAGATGAGCAACAAACTTGTATACACAGACCTTGGATTAGTGGTGTCAACGTCGTTAGGAACACCCGTCTCCCCTCGAAACATTAGCCGTACTTTTGATAGAATAATAGCTAACTCTAAATTGAAGAAAATAAGATTCCATGATCTGCGGCATTCACACGTTACCTTTCTTATAAAGAATAGAGAAACGCCTCAGGTTATTGCAGAACGAATGGGCTGGTCGGATACCAGAATGATTGACAACTACGCTCACATACTGCCGGACATACAAGAAGACACAGCCGATCTGTTTGGGAAGTCATTCTATAACAAGCCTGATACGAATTTTGATACGAAAGTAGGTTCCTAGACATACTTAAACCTACTGAACGTTTGTTCGTGCGAACACTAAAACCCTTTATTTTATTGGTTTTTTACCGTAACCTACCGAACGTTACTTATCAGGGTATGATCTTGACAGGGTAAGGGTCATGGGTTCGATCCCCATCCGTCCTATACGTCAAAAAGCCTTGATACTCAAGGCTTTTTTTGTTTGCCTAAAAATAAAAAAATCTCATAGCTAAAACTCCAAGTGACTTATTGTGTATATCCCCCTTCTCTCTTCTTCATTCACTTTATCCACCTATTATAAAAATCTCTTCATCTCAACAGTAGCTTCGCTATGACATAACTTACATTTTATAAAATTCATCGAAAATATAATGAAAATCAAATGAAATTTTTAGAAAGAAGGAATTAGAAATGCGTGCTTTTCAATTGACTGAAGATGGTTCTATCGAAACCAAATTAACCGGAAAGGAATTGCTGGCTAATCCACTACTGAATAAAGGAGTGGCTTTTACTCTTGAAGAACGGCAGCAGCTTGGACTTGACGGTCTCCTGCCTCCTACCATATTGACTATTGAGGAACAGGTTCAACGGGTTTACGAGCAATTTCAGAGCCAACCGGATAATTTGCGTAAAAATATCGCGTTAAACGATCTGTTTAACCGGAATACAGTCCTATACTATCGCTTGCTCTCCGAGCACCTAAGCGAAATGCTTCCGATTGTTTATACTCCAACGGTCGGTCAGGCTATACAGGAATACAGTCATGAATATCACAAACCCGGCGGTATGTATTTATCTATTGGTAACCTTTCCGCCATTAAAGAAGCTTTTAAAAATTTGAACCTGGACCCTGAGGATATTGACCTCATCGTAGCCACGGATTCTGAAAGTATTCTTGGAATCGGGGACTGGGGAGTTGGTGGAATTAATATCTCCATCGGTAAGCTTGCTGTTTATACTGCCGCTGCCGGTATTGATCCTAGCCGGGTGCTGGCAGTTGTTCTTGATGCAGGTACGAACAACGAAATACTATTGGAAGATCCTTTATACATGGGGAACCGTCACAAGCGTGTTCGCGGAGAACAATATGACCAATTTATTGACACCTATGTTCAGACTGCACTTTCTTATTTTCCGAATGCGCTACTGCACTGGGAAGACTTGGGTAATGTCAACGCCCGGAACATTATCAATAAATACGGAAGCAGTATTTTGACATTTAACGATGATATTCAAGGCACTGGTGCAGTTACGCTCGCAGGTGTTATGTCTGGTGTCAAACTGTCTGGTGTCCCACTGAGCAAGCATCGAGTTTTGGTCTTTGGTCCAGGAGCCGCTGGTATCGGTAATGCAGATCAAATTAGTGCAGCCATGATGCTGGAAGGACTATCGGAAACTGAAGCAAGAAGTAACTTCTGGGCTTATGATTACCGCGGTCTGCTTACTAATGAAACAGAAGGACTTTTCCCATTCCAGGTTCCTTATGTACGAGACGCCGCAGAATATCGTGATTGGGAACGTGTGGAGGACGGCAAAATTCCACTTTTGGAAGTCATTCGCCGGGTGAAACCAACCATTTTGATCGGAACCTCTGGTGTTACCGGAGCATTTAGTGAGGAAATCGTTAAAGAAATGGCTAAGCATACAGAACATCCGATTATTATGCCTATGTCTAATCCAACTCCACTGGCTGAAGCAACTCCGGAAGACTTGATCCGCTGGACTGAAGGAAAAGCATTGATTGCAACAGGCAGCCCTTTTGAACCGGTAACCTATAATAATGTTAAGTTTGAAATTGGACAATCCAATAATGCTTTCGTATTCCCTGGTCTAGGTCTTGGCGCGATTGTAGTGAAATCCAAAATCATCACAGACAGCATGTTTGCCGCCGCTGCCCATGCAGTAGCCGATATAGTCGATTTGTCACAGCCAGGAGCTTCCCTTCTACCGAAAATCAGCGAGTTGCGTGAAGTATCTGAAGCAGTAGCTGTAGCAGTTGCAGAGGCTGCCGTTCAGGATGGCATAGCACGTCACCAGCCCGATGATATCCGCCAAGCGGTTCGGGATGCAATGTGGGACTGCAAGTATAGACCCATTAAACAGAATGGCAAAAAAACGGTCCTGGTTTAAGATTATCAGGTTAACTTGCATACAAGCAAAGTAATGATTGATTACCCGATGTCCGCCAGCCATTTGGTGGACATCTTCATTATTGGAAGCAACATCATGGCAACAGGTCATATTTTTATCATTTTAATTCCTAATTTATTTCATCCTTCAAATCCCATTTTAACCTTATAAAATCAAAAAATAATATTTGTCGGTTTTTATCGCTATATTTCACTAGTATGTAATCGATATTCTCCAAATTTAATAAATACCTAACATTTAGAAAGCAAATAGACGAAATATATAAGGGATAGGTTGTATATTAAAAATATAGTTCAACTTAAAGGAGAAGAAGCACGTGAAAAACTTGAAGTGGAGTACTATGTCCTTTTTTGGTAAAAATCTATTGATTTCATTCCTTAACATCGTATTGATCGGTACGATTCTCATCACATCCAGCTACATCCTTCAAAAGAACATTCTCACCACACAGCTACAAGACCAGGTTAAGGTGTTAACCAAAAAATGGGCAAATGATGTCGATAAAACAAAAGTGCAACAAGCCTTGACCGAAAAAGATTATAATGGCCCTGTTCAGCAAGATCTACGCAAATTTCTCGACTCTATTCACACCTTTTATCCAAATGTTGCCCAAGCTTACATATTTGGTACAGAGTTAAAAGAAGGAGACCAAACCTCCATTATTGGCGTTCCCACAAATTTGGTTCAATCGTTCCAGGATTCCAAACTGAACATAGGGGATATGTATACTCTTCCTATTGAAAATGCAACCGCCGTAAATGAAATGCTAAAAACGAAAGAATCGGCGTTGAGCAGCTTTTACACCGACGATTATGGCACATGGACGACCATTGTTTATCCCATTACAGATGCAAGCGGTAAAATTACGAGTTCCATTTTCTTTGACGTAGACGCAAGCTCGGTACCTGCCGGACTTCAAAAACTGCTTTTATACGGTGTATCCCTGCTCATTCTGTTCCTTGCTATTTTCTTAACCATTCAATATTTACTGGTAAAACGTACCCTTTCCCCGATTCGCAGCTTGATGAAGGGCATCGAGGAAGTGAGCGAGGGCAATCTGAATGTTAGCATCAAAACAGGCCAGGATGATCTTGGCATTATCAATCAAAAGTTTAATACCATGATCAAACGTATTAACGATACGATGGTAAAAGTACAGGATACGACGCAAGAGGTTACAGGATCAGCTCAGGAATTGCTAAGTATTAGTGAGAAAAACAGTGAGAATACGAACATCATTAACAGCAATATTCAGGAAATAACCCAAGGACTTGAATCCCAGGATCACGCTGCGCTTGAAAGCTCCCGGGCTATGAATGAAATGGCTACGGTTATCCAAACCATTGCCGGAAGCTCATCTTCCGTAGCAGATCAAGCTTATTCCATGGAAAAACGTTCGGTAGAAGGCAACCAGGTAGCCCAAAAGCTATCTACTCAAATGGATTCTATCTCCACTACATTAGAAAGAACCGTTGATTCCGTTAATGCGCTACAGAACCGATCTAACGAAATCAGTAATATCGTAAGCATCATTACAGGCATTGCCAGCCAAACCAATCTGCTCGCACTGAATGCCTCCATTGAGGCCGCCAGAGTAGGTGAGGAAGGGAAAGGCTTTGCAGTAGTAGCAGGAGAAGTGCGTAATTTGGCTGAGCAATCTCAAGAATCCGCTAGACAAATTGCCGAGCTTATTGGGGAAATTCAAAAGGAAATTGGACAAACGGTGGAAGGAATGAGTCTAGGCGTGAAGGAAGTTCAAATCGGGCTGGAAGTCACACGTCAGACGGGCGAAATGTTCTCGGAGATTTTGAATGCGGCCAATAAAGTATCGTCACAAATTCAGGAGGTATCCAGTGCGACAGAGCAGATTTCAGCCAGCACGCAGGAAATGTCAGCAACCTCTGACGAGTTGTCTTCCACAGTAAGTAAAACAGCAGACAGCAGCAAACAAATTGAGCACACCATTGGAGAACAGGCTGAGTCGATGGCTTCTATCGTCAAAGCTTCAGACAAGCTTACCTTGATGTCCGGGGAGTTAGGAGAGCTTATTTCATTCTTCAAGGTAAATCGGAAATCCTAACGATCTACCTTCAATAAACCAACGAAAACAAAGAACCTCTATTCTGCGCATTGTGCGAATTAGAGGTTCTTTGACATACTCGTCACGTACTTTAGTTTATAAAGCCTTCCAGCGCTGAGGTTGGCTTGCCGTCAGCCTGCCAAGCACCTTTGTTATAGCCCTGATTATAACCTGGGGTTGCAGCCGGCTCCCAATAAAATACTCCCAAGCCTTTGCCGCCCGCGATGCTGCGAACCTTTGTTTTGATGTCGGCAATAAATGCCTTGGAGGTTGCAGGTTCATTATATTCCATTCCGATTTCACTGATAACAATACCTTTGCCGTATTTTGCAATGAGATCATTGGCATTGGTAATCGTCTGGTTCACTTTTCCCTGCCAGTTCGAAGGAGACGGATACAGAGAAAACCCGATGAGGTCAAACTGAGCTCCATTGTCAATCAAGCCGCCAATATTCCAGGCTAAGGTGGAGCCATTATCCCCGTTTGCCAGGTGTACGATCGTTTTTGTGCTGCTGCTTACCGATTTTACAGCATTATTCCCTGTATTGACGAGCCATGCGTAGTTTTTCATGTTCACCGAGGCTTTACCGTCTTCCCAGAGCATTCCATTGTTCGTTTCATTGCCGATTTGCACCCAGTCCGGTGTTACCCCCTTGCTTTTCACCGTGTTCATAACATAAACCGTATGAGACCAGACCGCGTCCATAAGTTGCGTAAATGTAAGATTTCGCCACGCATAAGGTTTGTTCTGCTGTCCGGGATCAGCCCATGAATCGCTGTAGTGCAGCGTCAGCATGACGCTCATACCCAATTTTTTAGCTCGCTGCGCCAGTTCTGCTGCCTTTTCGGCATTCATGTATCCGCTTCCATAATCCTTCATGTCAGGGTTTACCCACACCCGGATACGCACCGAGTTGATCTGATAATCGTCCCGCAAAATTTGCAGCACATCTCGGCGAACCCCTTTTTTATCCTTCCAGGTCATACCTTGCGCTTCCATTCCTGCTACCCAGCTTATATCTGCTCCTTTGGCAAAAGCAGGGGCGGCCGAAGCCGCACCACCTCCCACAGAGCCAAATGGATACAAAAAGCTGGATAACAAGATCAACATCGCAAATACCATAATCCGTTTACTTGTTTTCATAAGTCATCCCCCATCTGAATTGTGTACACCTCATTGCCTCTTGCAAATTTACCTAGAAACTCATTCGGGAAAACGCCAGCCATCACAGTCTATACTATTTCCGATTTACTCCGCTCTGTCTTTAGTACCTTAACAGCATAGGCATCCAATCGAACCTTACCGTCTTCCACCACATGATTTTCGAGCATATCCGCATAAATATGTCCATCCAGCCGAATCTCTTGTGGCTCATGAGTGAAATTCAGTATGAAAATATAGTCATGAACTCCATCGGTACGAATCGCCGTATTCACTCCATGCGGCAATTGAACATTGAGCGCTTTACTAATTCCTGCGCCATCAATTAAACTTTTGTAAAAATGACTGTGAAATGATCCGGTGTTGCGTGAGGCGATATAATAAGCTTTTCCCTGTCCCAAGCGGTTCATCGTCAAGGCTGGGCGTCCTGCATAAAAGTCTGAACCGTATAGAGCCAGTACCTCTGCTCCTTCCGTATGAATGAGATCACACAATTCCACAGCTTCATACTCACCATGCAGATCCAACTCATTGCCTTCAACTGGAAAAATATGATTACGGTCGTGATCATGCAGCGCGTCAATCTCTTCCGACCAGATCCCAAGCGTCTTACGAAGCGGCCCCGGAAAGCCTCCAAGGAAGCACAAATCATGTTCATCCACAATACCGGACCAATAGGTTGCTACAAAAATGCCACCGCTTTCAACAAATTTTTGGATACGTTCGCCCACACCGCTGCGCACCATATACAGCATTGGAGCTACCACAAGTTTGTATTTAGAGAAATCTGCATCCATATGAATGACATCTACAGGCACACCCTGCTCCCACAAAGCCAAATAATGTGCTTCAGCTGTCTCCTCATATTTTACACCTTTATTACGTGGACCTTGTGAGTCGTTGACCGCCCAGCGGTTCTCCCAATCAAAAATTACTGCCGCCTCTGCTGGTACAGATGTGCCGATAACCTCCTCCAGTTTTTCCAGCGCGTTGCCCACATTTGTCACATCCCCAAACACCCGAGTATGCTCATGCCCCACATGATCGACGACTGCACCATGTAATTTTTCACTCGAACCACGGCTTTTCCGCCACTGGAAATACTGGACTGTATCTGACCCGTGTG
This sequence comes from Paenibacillus sp. NRS-1781, assembly GCF_050467745.1. Lineage (NCBI taxonomy): Bacteria > Bacillati > Bacillota > Bacilli > Caryophanales > Paenibacillaceae > Paenibacillus > Paenibacillus sp. NRS-1781. The sequence continues at coordinate 137,534 of NZ_JBITPI010000044.1, read as the reverse complement.
CCACAGCCTGTAAAGACGATAGCAGATGCATTCCTGGCCGCTTCAGCTTGCTAATCTCCTGCCAATTCGTCAAGCTTGGCGTACTCTCCATCAGTATCCATGGCTTCCCGCCCTTGATTGAACGGATAATATCATGCATCATGGCCACTTTGGCAGCCTGACGGCTATCATCTCCTCCACGGTCATGCCACGTTGGATAGCTGTCCCAGGATACAACATCGAGCAGATCAGCGAACTTCCAGTAATTCAATCCTTCAAAAAACTCCATCAGATTTGTGGTGACCGGAAGTGCCGGGTTCGCAGCCTTGAGCGGCACAATCTCATGTTTGATAAAATCTGCGGTCTGATCGGTCACAAACCGTCTCCAGTCTAAATTCATAGCATGGACCTGCGTTTCACCGTGAGGAGCCGGAGACTCGATTTGGCTCCAATCCGTAACCGTATGACTCCAGAAGGTCGTCCACCATGCGTGATTAAGCTTATCCAGCGTGCCGTATTTATCCTTCACCCAGGTACGAAATGCCTCCTGACAATAATCACAGTGGCAATCCCCACCAAATTCATTGGAAATATGCCAACCAATGACAGCCGGATGATTTGCATAGCGCTCGGCCAGCTTTGTATTCATGATGCCTACTTTTTCCCGGTATACAGGCGACGTAGAACAGTGATTATGACGAAACCCATGCAAGTTACGGACACGGTTAGCCTCTACACGCAGCACCTCGGGATATTTTTGTGACATCCAGGCAGGTCTTGCTCCACTGGGAGTAGCTAAAAACGCATAGATCCCGTTCTCAGCAAACGAATCCAGGATACGGTCCAGCCATTCGAACGTGAATACGCCTTCCTCAGGCTCCAATGCCACCCAGGAAAAAATGCCAACGGACATCACGTTACATTTAGCCAGTTTCATCAGACGAATATCCTCTTCTAGCACCTCGGGATCATGCTGCCATTGCTCCGGGTTATAATCCGCTCCATGCAGCATACGTGGAACTCGCTCACTGATTGGCGGGTATTTGATTATGTTTTGCTGCGACACTGTAAATCATCTCCTTTAAATCAATATGCTTTACTCTTTGACAGAACCAAGCGTCATACCTTTAACAAAATACTTTTGTAAAAATGGATATACAATCAGAATAGGAGCTGCACCAATAAAAATCTGTGCTGCATTCACTGTCGTTTGTGAAAGCAACTCCATCTCTTTGGGACTCATACTCATAGAGCTCATATCCTTCTGAATGATTACCGTTTGCAGGAATGTAGCCAATGGATAATCCTTGGCATTGCTCAAATAGAGTAGGCCGTCAAACCATGAGTTCCAGTGAAATACCATACTAAACAACGCAATCGTCGCAATGGATGGCATGGATATCGGCAAAAATATACTAAACAAGGTCCGAAAATGACCTGCCCCGTCAATCAGTGCAGCCTCCTCCATCTCTTTGGGTATTCCTCTAAAAAAGTTCAACATGAGGATGACCAGAAATGTGTTGACCGCTCCTGGCAAAACAAGAACCCAAAAGCTGTCCATGAGATGAATCTTTTGAATAACCATATAGAATGGAACCAGGCCACCGTTAAAAATCATACTGAATACAAACAGCCATGAATATACGTTTCGGCTACGGAACACAGATGTTTCCTTTGAAAGTGGATAAGCAGCTAAGAAGGTAATGAGCAGCGTCAAGCCAGTTCCCAGCACGGTCCGGAGAACAGAGATCCAGATAGAGTGCAGAAAAATAGGATTATTCATCGTCTTCTTGTAGGCTTCTAATGAAAATTGCACCGGCCACAGTCCAACCAGATTGGCATCTGCTGCTGATTTGGCGCTAAATGATACCGCCAATACATGAATTAACGGAACGATACACATGATGGATAAAAATATAAGTAAGCAAATATTAAACACATTGAAGATGCGATATGCCTTTGTTTTATGATACATGACTCTCCCTCTTTCAGCCTCGTGGAATCAAAATATACGGTAACCTGCCCATTTGTAAGCAAGTCGATAAGATATCAGAATGAGAACCATACTAATAACGGATTTGAACAACCCGATGGCGGTGGCAAAGCCCATTTCCCCATTAATTAAGGCTGTCCGGTAGACGAATGTGTCAATAATATCGCCTTTTTGGTATACCAACGGATTATAAAGGTTAAAAATCTGGTCAAAACCGGCATTCAGGACATTGCCTAGTGCAAGCGTACCGACAACCACCACCATAGGAATCAGCGAAGGTACAGTGATGTGTAGCGTCTGTCTCCAGCGGCTCGCCCCATCCATCTCGGATGCTTCGTACAACGAAGGATTAATGCCCGCCAGTGCGGCGAGAAATACGATGGTGTTGTAGCCAAACTCCTTCCATATATCCGATACAATGACAGTAAAACGAAACCAGTTATTTTCTCCCAGAAAAAAGATGGGCTGAATCCCGAAACTTCCGAGAATGCGGTTCATAAATCCATCTGTAGCCAACAGGTCAATCAAAATACCTCCTAAAATTACCCATGATAGAAAATGGGGCAGGTAAACCAGTGTCTGAATGGAACGCTGAAGTCCAACCTTGCGGATTTCATTGAGCAGTATAGCAAAAACAAATGGAATCAGCAGATTAAAAAACATCTTTAATACAGCGATAATTAGCGTGTTCCAGACGACCTGAAGACTGTCTTCCCGTTGAAACAAAAAGCGAAAATTATCCAGTCCAACCCACTCGGAACCGGTTATGCCGAGCCAAGGCTTGTAATTTTGAAAGGCCATGACAATGCCGCCCATCGGAATGTAGCTGAATACAATTAAGAAAATGATGGCTGGCAGCAGCATAATATGAAATGGCCACGTACGTTGCAGACTTCTCATTGCAGTTCCTCCTGTAACTCTCATGTTATACTTCAATTATAGAGACGTTTCCGCTGTCCCGACAGTTCAAATAACCAACATACATGGCACAAAAGCAATCATTTTTAGTCTCACCATGGGAGTGAAAGTCTATCTCGTATTCATAAAGATAACGCATTTATTTCCATTTTATTCTGGTAATCTGTATTAAAAAGGCTGCCCGTTTGGGCAGCCTTTTTACCATTTTTAACTATTATTACTTTTCAACGCTTTTATACCATTCGTTCACTTCATTTGTAATTTGTTCGCCTCCAGCAGTCTTCCACGTCTGCACGAAGGTGTCAAAGGCCGAGATCGGCTGTTTACCATAAATAATTTCATTGAAGGTCTGGTTTTCAATCTTGTCCAGGTAGTCTTTTTTGGCCTTCATGATTGGCGTAGTAGGCCCCGTGAACTGATCCTTCATGGAGATGTCCTTTTGTTCCATCAACACCTTGGCAGCCGCAGGAGTACCTTGCCCATAATTAACCATTACATCCTTCTCCAGACGGGTCTTCGCTTCCCCGCCGTTAGCCAAGCTTAACAAAGCTTTCATTTGGGCATCAGGTATACGCGCACCATCACGAACCAGCAAATAACGAACAGAGTTTACATAACCTCCTGCTATTTTGTCGATAGGCAACAACATTCCGCTCGCATCCAATTCATAGTCGTAGCCCTTAAACATCCCGTTCGCCAAATCCCCTTCCGGTTTGGCATTTGCAAAGTGATCAAACAGGTAATTTTGATAGGTGAAAAAAGCTTCAGGATGCTGCATTTGTTTGTTGATCAGTACGACACCATTGGTGTATTGCGTACCGTGGCGCATGGCTTTGTTGTCAGGCCCCACTGGGATCTTGATCGGCTTCCATACAGCGCTCTTCACATTTTTCACCGTATCCTGAAGCGGCCAGCCACTCATCCAGTAAGGACCAGGAATCATACCTGCTGTTCCCGCGACTGTGGGTTCTGCCGTCTTATTCTCATCCCACAATGCTGCTTCCCGCGGAATATATCCCTTTTTGAGCCACTCACTTAGCTTTTGCAAACCCTGCTTCATACCAGGCTGCACGGAGCCATATTCCAGACTACCGTTCGTGCCAGTGTTCCACTGTTCTGGGAGTGTACCGTATGCCCCGAAAATCCAGGAAGGGTCACCCATCCAAGTGTTCATGGACGTTTTGAAACCGATGCTGAGCGGAATAACTTTGTCCGGAGACAATCCGTCTGGATTTTTATTTTTAAAAGCATCCATCACTTTTTCAAGCTCATCCATCGTCTGAGGGGCCTTCATGCCCAGCTTGTCCAGCCAATCCTGTCGTACCCACAACACATAGTCGTGATTATAGGCAAAATCCAGTACAGGAATACCCATTTTTTTGCCATCCCGACTATATTGGTTCCATACGTTCGTATCCTGATTCATCGCTTGCTTCCAGGAATCCGAAGCATATTTATCAAACAACGGGCCCGCTTCCGCAAACATACCGGAATCAATCATATCCTGTGCCAGTTGCTCATTCTCTGTCCCCAATACAACGACGTCGGGCATCTCCTGACCTGAGGACATAGCCAATCGCAGCTTGGTGGCAAATGCGCCATTCGTATCCGTGACAGACCAGAGTGATTTTACATTAATCCCGAATTTCTCTTTAGCCCACTTCGTCGCAACGTTATTTTCGATAGATTCGCCATTTTTAAATTTTAAGGCAGGATCTACACCCCATACTGTCGAAATTGTGACTTCCGGACTGTATTTTTCTTTGTATACGTTTTCAGTTTTAGCTGTGCTAGCCGCATTTCCATCATTCCCCGACCCTGAGCAGCCCACAAGGCCAACTCCTAATACCATAGTTGCGGTGAGCAACGACAACAGCTTTTTTTTCGAATGAACTCGCATAATGTTCCCCCTCAAAAAATCATTTTCTACTCTTTTAATTATAAGAGGGCTTTTCTACGCAGCCTATGTCACAAAATAAATATTTCTGCACCTTTCCCAACTGATCTTGACTATTCTCTCCTTGGTCTCATCTTTACTGGTCCCGAAATTCATGCGGAGTCATTCCGTAATGCTTTTTGAACATCTTACTGAAATATTGGGGATTCTGATAGCCCAATTCGGTTGTAATTTCATATATTTTTTTGTTGGAATACTTGAGCAAATAAAGAGCCCGCTCCATTCTCATTCGGATGATATAATCTCCCAGACCTTCTCCGGTTTCAGCTTTATATATTTTCGACAAATAGACCGGATGAAGATAAACCTGATCGGCAAGCTTCTTAACAGACAGCTCCTGACCTTTATCCTGGGAGATGAGCTCCTGAACCTGTTTGACCACATAGCTTTTGGCGCTTTGCTCACTTGCAGACCATTCCGATTTAAGCTTGTTCATCATGGAAAAAATCCATTCCTTAAGGTTGGAGAACGATTGAACCATTTTCTGGGCATGCAACGGGTCGAAGCCCGTTTGATCCATCTGCGTAATGAAGCGCCCTTGCTTGTGTGCCGTGTACATAAAGGCGCTCGTAACCGAGATAAACAGCTCATATAAATGTTCGCGGGTATATCCTGCTTCTTCTATCTTCCCAAATACACGGTTCAGTTTCGCTTCAGCCTCCTCCCATTGCCTAGACTCCAGTAGATGAGTAAGCGTAGGAGGCATATATAGTCCCTCCAGCGATTTGACTGACCTGTGTGGCTGTTCTGTCTGCTCCTCTACAAATAGCAACGTATCCGCCTCCTCCCGGTGGTTCCAGTATAAGGATCTTATCGCAGTCTGATATGCCTTAGGCAGCTCCTCCGGGAACATAAACCAACCAGTTACCGTGACGTAAATTTCCCCTTTCAAGTAATTGCTCACATTTTTCCGAAAGGTTTCGATAGTCGCCCGCAAAATACTACTATGCTCGTCCATACTAATTTCTGTTATTCGCTTCATAGCATGCTGTTCTGGGACATCCTCTGATTCTTCCTCATGATGCATACCATACTTTTTCAGATTGTTATTCCAATTTGCTTCTATTAATACAATTAAGCAGTCATGTGGTGCTTTACAGTGCCAGACGTGAAAATCAGGTGCGAACACTTCTTCAGCGATATTTCCAATCGCATACTCGATTAAAGATACTGAATGATAATCCATATCAGAAAAATGCTTGCCCATCTGAATAAGCAGCATACCTGCGGGTTGTCCCGTACGTAACATGATTTCGTACTGGGATAACTTGTCCTCTATTATCTGTACAGACAAATCACGTCCAAGTACCAAATCGTGCATGAAGTGGGTGCGCAGCACACCAAAATCCGTCCGGCGGTTATACTGTAATTGATGAACCTTATTAAAAGCTTCCCATTCTTCCTTTAGCGAATCGATGGCAGCTGATACACATTTCATAAACTCTTCATCATCCACCGGTTTTAAAATATAATCAAAAGCCTTAAGCTGAAGTGCCCTTTTAGCATATTCAAAATCGGCATAGCCTGTTAGTAGCAAACATCGGATATGCGGCCATCGTTCGTTTACCTCAACAATCAACTCCAACCCTGTCATGCCAGGCATACGAATATCCGTAACCAGAATATCAATATCATACGCTTCCAGCACATCCACTGCTGCTAATGCGGAAGCGGCTTGATGAACCCTCTCAATGCCCAGCGCCTCCCATGGAATCGTAGCCGCCAGGCTTTCTGTTACATAGCTCTCATCATCTACCAGTAATATCTGAACCATCAGGTCCCTCCATTTTAACCATATTCGAATTTGACGAAGGTTTGAGCTTGATCAAGCTATTCGCCTGCTCTTCTTCTGTTAACACCGGCCATTTTAAAACCGCGCGCAGTCCCCCCAAAGGTGACAATGAGAAGTCCAGTCCGGCGTCTTCCCCAAAATGTAATCGCATTCGTTGATGCACATTCCATAAACCGTAGCCGCTGTCCTCTTCTACAGGCTTGTCAAGTGCTGATCTCAGGGATGTTATAGCCTCCCTACCCAAACCGAGTCCGTTATCATCCACAATCAAGCACATATATAGCCCGATCTGTTCCGTTGTAATGCAGATTATACCATCCTCTGCTTGAGGTTCTATCCCATGCAGCACCGCATTTTCTACTAGTGGTTGCACTACAAGCAGCGGAATCAGCAGACTGTTGGCCTGTGAAGAAACATGAATTGAAAACGTTAGCCGCGGCATACGCATCTGCTGAATTTTCAAATAATAATGAACAAACTCGATTTCCTCCGATAAAGGTACTAAATCCCGTTCCTGTCTTGTCGTATATCGATAATACTTGGACAAATTATGAGCCATTGCCACGACCGCCTCATGATTACGCAGCTTCGCCATACTTGTAATAAAAGAAAAACAATTATAGAAAAAGTGTGGATTGATTTGTGACTGGAGCTGCTTTAGACGCGCTTCCTTCACATGTAGCTTCTCAACATAAACCTTTTCAAACAGCTCCTGAATCTGTCCGACCATCAAATTAAATTGACGAGACAGGAAAGCAAACTCATGACTCCCCTTCGGGCTCAATCGAACAGCATAGTCCCCATCCTTTAATCTCCGAAATGCCCGCACAAGCTGAAGAATCGGCACTTGCACCTGTGAATGAAGCAGATAAGCACCAATGAAGCCTACCAGCAGCAAGCCAACAACGGTTATATAAAATAGTCGATTAGATGTATAAATCGGAGACATCATATCGGACAAAGGCATGTAGTCAATCAAATACCAGCCCGTCGTTTGTGAAAGAACGGCGTGAACAAGGTAGCTCTCTTCTCCAACTTTCACGGTCAGATTATCAACTTCATGCAGTCCCATCTTCTCCAGTTTCGTAATCAGCTTGCCTGACAGCTCTTCATTCGCAGTACGATTATAGATCACTCCTACGCCTTTTTTATAATAAAAAGGTTCCTTCCGTCCATCTCCTTTGAAACGGTCAAGCATGTCCTGAATATTGCTGCTATCAAATTCGACCTTAATAATCGTGTTAGCGGTTTCCAGATTACCAAGTGAAGAAAACGGGGATAATGTATACAGCGAAAATATAAACTGATCCTTCCCGTACATCCTTTTTTTAGATACCTGCCAGCCGTTTTTAATCTTTTGCTTTAACTCTTTCTGATCATAAAAACCGGCTCCTTTTTCTGATACAACACGTCCAAGCGAAGGTGAATAAATATTCAGACCCGTCCTCCAATTCGATGAGCTTTCTTGAAGTCCAAGCTTGGTTTGAATCCGCTTGACTAGGTTAATGCCATCCAGATTGAGAGTCTTGTCCTTTAAAAAAATTGTTTGAAAACTGGCTACGTCAGGATCATGAATCAGCAGATGCGGCCAGGAGGATATCATTTCAATATTCGTATTCACCTGATTTTGGAAAAAAGTCAACTGGTTATAATTAGATTGATTCAGTTCCTTACGTAACACGTCTGTCGTTGTCTGGTTTGAATACACATACAGGATTAGAATAGGAATAAGCAATACGATAACGATAGAGACAATTTTAGTATAAAAATTAAATTTTAACATGTGTTCTACACATCCTCTGCACAAAAAACAGGCATACATAAATGTTATGCCAGAGCCCTGACCTTCGTTGCCATCAGAACATACTATACATTATTAATGGTTGGCGGTGATAAAATGTTTGATGCTAAGCAAATGGAATGGTTCAATCAACTATCCGCTGAAGATCTGGCGCTATTAGGTGCAGGCTTCACTACACTAGGTGATTTTTTTGCTTTTTTGGCATTGATTAGAGCCAAGCAGGAGCCTGCTAAGGATAATAATTTTGTGGCTCTGGTTAGGACCAAACAGGAGCCTACTAAGGGAAAGAAAAAGTAACGATACGATCTCATAACATATTATTTGACGACAAATTTTACGCGCGTTCCATCCTCATAATCATCCAATTGGTGACTGACCCATGATCCTGCCCCACGATTATCTTTAGGAGCTATGTATTTGACATTTGCACCTTTACCACCTTCTGAGCACATAGCCATCGGCCATTCGTCACGATCGTATCCTTTTCGAGTGGGGATTCCTGTAAGCGAATGCTTGCGATTTTGCTCGGCTCCTTCACGGTCAATTGTGCATATGGATGATTTCCCCGCCTGAATGGCTTCCTTGATATGCTGCGCCGTCTCAGGATAACGACCTGACGGAAATTGCAACGTAACCTGAGCCGATGAAGGCGGGTTCTCTCCTGTCATTTTCGTAAGAAGATTGGTACCTTCAAACCAATACACGCCAGTAGCTAGCAGCAATAGAGTTATAAAACTTAACAGCTTTTTCTTCAATTTCCCTCTTCCCTTCAAGCTATTCCGGTGGATAACCTTCAATCAAGGAAATCCCCGAACTTTATTTTGTATAACCCGACTCATTGAGATATCCAGCGGACAAACCCAAAGAAGGCACACCACAGGAGAAGACTAATCAATATTCCCCAAAATAAACCTTTAAAAAGCTTCATACCGCACTGACAACCTTTCCGACTGGGCTTTGCCCTATTATATCATGCCAGAAAGACCGTTGTCGCAACATGCCCTCATATATCTTAATCATAAATATTTTAACTTTAAAATATAATAATCTGAAGATAAATTGAAATCGTTCCGGAAATAAGTTCATTCCCATCGGGAATGACAATTATGATATAAAAAAAATCACATTTTAATCAAAATTTAATGAAAGTTTTCCGAAAATGATGTATAATTATTGACATAATAAAACGTACGAGGTGATCATCATGGCATTATTAAACAGAGTACAGGAGTTAAAATTACAACTACCTAGCGAGCATCATAGCATTTCACAATACGTGGAGCATGCGCTGCATTCAATTGACAGCTTTGTTGAGCAACATCGTCAATTTATAGCCGCTCAGGCTTTGTATGGTGAAAAAATTAACGGCACGGAAGAAAGACTGTTCCGAGATACCATTTCCGAGATTAAAGCTCAACTGGTGGCCACGCTGGAAAAGACGGTTGAAGACTTCTCACACAAAGGCGACAAACACTGGAAGAATCATTATCAGGACGGCGTAGAATAGGTTGAAAAATAACCCCTGGTCATTGACCGGGGTTATTTTTGCATAAGCGATCATGAAGATTATTTTAACACTCTGACAGAGGTAGCTACAGTCTTACCTTTATAAACCACTTTAATACTGGAATTTCCGTAAGCCAATGCCTTCACCTGTCCTCCGCTAACTTGTACGATAGAAGGCTTGGAGGAAGTCCATACCGCTGAACTTGTCACATTGGTAATTGTGCCTGTGTCATAAACCGCATTCACACTCAGCACTTGAGAGGAACCATTAGGAAGCTTCAAGTTCTTGTTACTTAATACCAGCTTGAGCAGCTTAGGTGTAACCTTGACCTCAATGTTAAACGACTTATTCTGGTATGTGCCTGTAATCGTCGCTGTTCCAATCCCAACCGCTTTGATGGCTGAGCCGTTTACAATCGCCACGGAAGTATTGGATGTTGTCCATTTCACTTTGTTGCTAAGTGTAACTTTTTTACCATCTGTATACACACCGATGACCTTGACGGATTGACTCCCTTTCAAATTCATTTCAGCGCTTGAAAGGCTTGGTGTCAACGAAGAAATCGTTCCTTCTACGATGACAGGCACTTTCACATATTTATTCAAATACATGGCCTTGATTCCAGAGTTACCGCCGCTTACTGCTTTTACCTTGCCATTTCCCACTGTTACGGCCGCAGTCGTAGCTACCCAGCTTACCTGATTCGTAACATCAAGCGTTCCACCACCAGCCATTTGTGCTTTTACCGTAGGAACACTCACTTCTTGTCCCGCTACCAGCACATACTTTTTCTCGGAAGCGGTCAGCTTGAGAACCTTGTATTGCACGGTTACCGGGATATCCAGCTTGATGGCACCCAACGTAGCTGTCAATGTTGCACTACCTGGATTCACTGCAACCAGCTTACCGTCCGCGATTTTGACAACACTTTCATTGCTCAGGCTCCATTTTACATCGGATTGGACTGCTTTTTTGGCTCCATTGACCAAGTAAGCAGATATGCTCGGAAGAGCCGTTTTGCTTCCTGTTTCGAGAGATAAGCTCGCTTTGCTTGATACCAGCTTTTCAATGGTCGGCAATACGTTGACCTTCAAGTTCTTACTCAAACCGTGATAGGACACAGTAATTACCGAATTACCCGCGTCCATTGGGCTAATTTTTCCTTGCTCCACTGTGGCAACCAGCGGATTGGAGGAAGTCCATTCGGCCGTACTGGTGACATCCGTTTTACCTCCGGTAAGGTTCACATCGGTCGCATTGACCTGAATTGGTGAACTACCCAGAAAGACCGATTGGGAAGCGGATGGACTCAATGTTAATGCCTGGGAAGAGGAACGTACATACACGATCGTTTGTGCTTTGAGTTCATCTTTGCTTGCTTTAATGTAAGTCATGCCCTTGGCAAGAGGACGAACCAGACCCTCTTCCACTGTAGCCACGGACGGATTCGTAGATGTCCATTCCACACCAGATACTTTTTCTGTACCGCCTGCCGTAAGCGTACCTTGGGCAGTCAATTGCTTCGAATCTCCGCTCACCACCAGATTGATGGGAACGGATGGATCTATTTGCAGCTTGCTGTAAGGCGATTTAACCGTAATCGTTGTGCTTACCGTTTGCTGTTCATATGTGGCAACAACCTTAATTTGCCCTTTTGATACTGGAGTAATAAGTCCCTTATCTACCTTTAATATGCCTGAGTCTCCAGAGATCCATGCTGCCTTTTGGGTAACATCCTCTTTACCGGACTCTGTCACTTTCCACACTTTTAATTGAGCGGAGTTTCCACCCAGATTCAATGTAGTCACATTTTGACTGTCCCACTGTACCGTAGAGGTCTTGCTCTCTTCTGCCGCCCGGATCAAACCCGCTGGCAATGCTGCGAATAAAAACATCAGCACAGCAAGTAAGAAGGTACTCCGTTTGCTCATACGTTTCATACGTTCCATTCGTTTCTCTCCCTTAGTTTCAGTTCTATAAAATAGGGTATAATTAACAATCCCATTACCTTTATCGGTAAACAGATACTTAATTTGAACCCTTGGGAAGAAAAAAGGCGGATTATAACAGTTAAAGTTCTCCGTGTAGCGACCTTACCACGAACAAATGCCCCTTCTTGGACAAGGTTTGTCCATCATCCAGAACGACATCATAATCCGTGTGACTGGTCAATTTTGTGTTGTAAGCAATCAACTGATCTTCTTTCCAAACGGTCACCGCCGATTGAAAAAGAATGGCATTATCAAACTGTAATGGAACGCTCATCACATAACCGATAGAATGTAGCTTCGCCGGATGACGGCTTCTGCGCTCACGCCCAGGAGGGAGCATTGTAATATACGTTATATTTTCAAAAGGAATAGACAACATCTTCGGGCCTAAAATAACACACTTGTGCGTGTCATCCCATTTTTCAATCGTTCCGCGCACCTTTTGGGTATGACCATTGTTGCCGTGATATAAAATGACCTGACGTCCCTTCCATTGACGCATGTCCTCACCTCCAGTGCTAGTGGTTAGGAATCTCCCACCGAATCGGTTCCATTCCATGCTCCAGCAAAAATGCATTGGTTTGCGAAAAAGGCTTGCTGCCGAAAAAGCCCCTATGAGCCGCCAAAGGACTCGGATGGACGGATTTCAAAACCAAATGCTTACTCGTATTCACAAAGCTTGCTTTCTTCTGAGCATGGCTTCCCCACAAAATGAACACTACCGGCTGCTCACGTTCATTAATCGCCTCAATAACGGCATCCGTGAAACGTTCCCAGCCTATTCCCTGATGAGATTGCGGTTGTCCTTCACGCACGGTGAGCACATTGTTCAGCAGCAGCACTCCCTGCTCTGCCCAAGGAACAAGGTAACCCTGATTGGGAATGGGAGTGCCGATATCATCACGCAACTCTTTATATATATTTTGCAGAGACGGCGGTGTACGCACACCTGGTCTTACGGAAAAGCTCAAGCCGTGGGCTTGTCCCTCTCCATGATAGGGGTCCTGCCCCAATATAACGGCTTTGGTAAGATGATATGGTGTTAATTTGAGTGCGGAAAACAAATCTTCCTTTGGAGGGTAGACTTTATGTATCTTGTATTCGCGTGCTAATGTATACCTCAATTCATTGAAATAAGGCTTTTCTACCTCTTCTCGTAAAACTTCATCCCAATCATTACCAAACATAACTCCCGTCTCCTCTCGATATATGGGTCCCGAAATGTTTAAACGGTTTATTTACAAAAAAATAAGCTGGTCTCCCTCATCCGGAGCCAGCTTATTTATTCGTTACCTGTGTTACATGCCGAAGGACCAGGATAGAAACCATACGATAATCAGCTACCGTTGGGTCTAAATTCGATTTCCTTATTATAGCATTAACGATAATGGTGTCAAGTAACTGTAAGCCCAAATCCACACGGTACCTCATAAAAATCAAGAGGTTGGCCCAGAATAGTCGGTTAAGCCTTATGAGTTTTTAGATATTCTAGCGCGTTATACAACATAACGGCTGCTTCCGCACGTGTAATCTCGCTTTTTGGATTAAACTTTTTACTTGCATCCAAGGTATTGACCTTGTATATCAGCGAACGCTGAATGCTGCCTTGATACGAAGGCTCCAACTTGCTATCATCGGCAATCGTTACAGGTGCAATTTTGATCATCGGCAGGCTACCTGCTTTTTCCATGCCCTGAATCAGCATATGGGTGAACTCTTCCTTGGTCAGAGTTTTTGAAGGATCGATATCTTTTGGAATCTCTACGCCATTATAATGCGCGTTGATAAAGGCTTCGGCATACCATGCGGTATCCTTTACATGGGCGAACAGTCCGCTGGCCTGTGGCGCCTTATTAAAATCAATAGCGGCCAAACTGAGCTGAAACCCGCCGGAGATCAACTGAATGCCTTGGGCAGCAGTCACTTTAGAGGCGGGGAGAAACTGCGTATCAGAGACCCCTTTGAGCAAACCCTGACTTTGAAGGGAGATGATTTTATCTTTGCCGCTTACACTGTCCAAATCCTTGAACGGATTGCCCGCCGCAAACATTTGACCTCCAAAAGAGAAGGAAAGAAGTGTTACTGTGGTCATGGCTGCGAATGCGCTTTTTCTCATATTCATGTAAGTTCCACCTTGTAGTTGAATTAGGCCGCCTGGCCATTAGCAACCTCTTTGACGCAGTACAGGTTGGAAAGGTTGCAAGCGATCCTATTCACACAGTCATAGGCATCCGAATATTGCTTTTGACCTGTTTTATTCATTACTCATTCGAACGATATAACTGACTCAATGCTTTCACAAACTCACGAGCTGCCGGGGTCGCTTCATCAAAAGAATGCGCGATAATTCCGATATCCCGCTTAATCTGGGGTATAATCCCTTTAACGATTAGTGAATGAGACACCGAGGAAAGCGTAAACTTTGATATAATTCCAATGCCCAGCTTTTTTTGGACCATATGGACTAAGGTTTCAGCCGTTTGGACCGTGAGACTCTCCTGGAAAGGAATTTGCTGCTCATGCAAGGTGTTTAATACAGCAGATTCATGTCCTCCTTTACAGAAGATAAGATCGTTCCTGTTCTGTTCCAGTGAAACCTCATGTTCTGCTTGCAATGGATGATTCTCCGGTATGATCGCAACCATGGAATCGTGTTCAAGAATATGGACGTCATAATGATCGAATGGAGAAGCTACTATTCCAATTTCAACAGTGCGATCCTCCACCCATTGCTTAATTTGATTCGAGTTTCCTTCCATCAGTTCAATGGTGACTTCGGGATATTGGGAGCGGAATAAGCAGATCGCTTCTGGAAGCATGTTCGTAGAGGCCGCCGGGAAGGAGCCTATTTTCACTTTACCGCGCAAAAGCTTATTCTCCTGACACGCAAGCTGAACCATTTTATGTTCGATTTCCTTCATTTGTCTGGCCAGACTCAGCATTTCTTTTCCCACTTCAGTCAGTACAAGTCCATTCTGCTTGTCGCGAATAAACAATTTTACCTGCAAAGTATTTTCAAATTGGATCAAAGCCTTGCTAACCGCAGGCTGGGAAATAAACAGCGCTTTAGCAGCCTCCGTCATATTCATTTTCTCTGCAACCTTTATAAACACTTCAAGATGATTCATATTCAAAGACATACACCCATCATAACCGTATGGTTATGCCCTATATGAAATAATAGTATTTCAGTTATATCAAAACATATCTTATGATAAAAAACAACTCCTGCTCCTTATGAGCAGATGTAATGCTTGATTTAGAAGGGGATTGAAATATGAATTTTACCGAACGCACTTCCAGAGATACAGCGCCATCCAAAAGACTCCCATGGAGCGGGTTGCTGGCGCTTGCTATGACCGGATTTATTTGTATTCTCACCGAAACGCTTCCCGCTGGTCTATTGCCACAAATCAGCAAAGGGCTGGGAATATCAGAAGCTTTGGCTGGCCAATTGGTCACGTTGTATGCTCTCGGTTCGCTCGCTGCCGCAATCCCATTGACTGCCGCAACACGGGGCTGGCGACGACGGCCTTTATTATTGCTCTGTATCATTGGCTTTCTCTTGTTTAACACCCTTACAGCACTGTCTTCTTACTATATTTTGACGCTGGCTGCCCGTTTCCTTGCAGGCGTAGCCGCTGGTGTGTTATGGGGGATGCTCGCTGGCTATGCCCGGCGAATGGTTCCGGATGCATTAAAAGGACGCGCCATGGCTATCGCCATGTCAGGAACCCCGCTGGCTCTTGCCCTCGGCGTTCCGTTAGGAACGTTCCTCGGTGCGCTTGTTGGCTGGAGAACGGTTTTTGGTACCATGTCCTTTCTTGCGGTAGTCTTAATCGTCTGGGTACTCTGGAAACTTCCAAATTTTCCCGTGCAGGCTACCCACCAGCGACTCCCACTGAGTAAGGTTTTCACGATTGCCGGTGTACGTCCCATTTTACTTGTCGTTTTGGTTTGGGTACTGGCGCATAATATTCTGTACACCTATATCGCTCCTTATTTGAGTCAGGCTGGACTGGCCTCCCGAACGGATGCGGTGCTGCTTATTTTCGGGATAACTTCGGTTGCCGGAATTGGATTGATCGGTGCATTGGTCGACCGCTGGCTGCGTCTATTGGTACTCATGAGTACCCTTGGCTTTGCTGTAACTGCTGTAGCACTAGGAATCGGAAGTCACCAACCTGCTATCGTGTATTTAAGTGTTGCCCTATGGGGACTGACCTTTGGCGGTGCTGCTACCTTATTACAGACCGCATTGGCCGAAACGGCAGGTGAGAGTGCAGATGTAGCTCAGTCTATGCTTGTAACTGCTTGGAATTTGGCCATTGGCGGGGGCGGCTTGCTTGGCGGAATTCTTTTAGAGACGCTTGGGGTTCGCTCTTTCCCGTGGACATTGCTTATACTTATGCTTCTTGCCTTCGTCGTTTCGTGGGGGGCCAAGGAACACGGGTTCTCTACAAGAAGATATGAGTAGACCTGAAACTCAAGAAACGATATAGAAGGAAAAAAATTTGTTTAGAGGTCAGCAGGTGATGGTATCTTGAATGTTGCATCATGAGATATGCAGAAGCTAAATGAACCATGGGCTAAGTTACAAAGAACCTTCCATTCCATCTTGATGGATTGGAAGGTTCTTTTACTGGGACCGACTCCTCTAATATAGCACCTTCTCCAAGCAGCGTGCCAATTCATCATCGGGTAGAGGCTTGCGATGCGTATTCTCCAGGTAGATATGTTTCTCGGTTTCCGCCATTACATATTGTTTGTACCACAGGAACATATCGGGACTATCTCCCTGAATCCGGAGAAACCTCCGCACTGTGTCCGCATGAGAAATGGTGTTATCGAGATTAGTCAACCAATCTGCCCGGTAGAAATGCTCCCATCTTCCAGTCCCTGCGAGCGAGAGCGTTTCTCTACCCGTCTGGTAGTTCCAAACGGCATGCGAAGCTTGTATAAATGCTCGTGGATAATCTCCTTCAAGAAATAACCCGTAAGCGATGCAGATGTTAGCCAGCCCGCGGCAACCGCTTAGATGCAATTCAATCTGTACAAGAAGCTGATTGTATAGTCTGCGATATTCATCTTCAGGTAATTGTTTCATAATTCGTAGACACCGCTCTCGCAGTTCAACCCAGCCCGGGATGGCCGACTCGGCTTTTTCCTTGAACCAGCGTACCTGCTCAGCAAAAGGTCTTTCTCCAGCAGCCCAGCACAGCCGTTGATCACTGCCTTCTTTGCCTTGCAGCCAAAAGCCCATCATTTGCCTCGCTGGATGGTGATAGAATTCCTCCCCCGCTCGATCATCCTTATGCGGGCCATAAACAATAGTACAACGGGAATAATCCCGGTATAATTGGGAAATCTCTTGATGCTGACGACTGTACAACCTCCCGATAAAATCAATAAGCTGCTGTTCAGCATCCACGTTACCATACGTCCATAAATTCGCTGTCAAATGCAGAGTATATAAATGTGGCAAAATATTACCTGAATTGACCAACAGATACTCGTCTGCTCCTGCGGCAAATGCTGCCGTTAATTCGTCCACAATCAGCTCGGCTGAGGAGGGAAATTGAGTAAGATGGTTCGACGCCTGCAAGTCGTGGAAGGTCACATGATAATATACACCGTTCTTGCCTTCATACTCCACCTTGGGTAATGCGGGTACACGATGGTTGAGATTCCCATGGCGCCGGGATACCATTTTACCGTAACCATTGTCCGCCCATATTTTAATCACCCCTTCGGGGACTTCAATATGACCCTGCTTGTATAACTCGGCAATCTCGCCATACATCGCCATACTACACACAGGCTGCTCTACAAATTCGCAGATCATACTGTACTGCTTGCGAACCACATAAGATATTAATTGTCCGCGCTTCTCCGGCGTATTAAAAGAAGGATCATTTTCCCAAAAAGGCTTGTCTCCCTGCCCACGAAAAGACAATACCCATACAATTTTCTCTCTCTTTTGCCGTTCAATCGCTTCCTGCCATAGCTGCTCAAACAGCTCGGGATGCTCCTTGTAGCTGGCCTGTTTCCCTGGAAAAGCGCGCAAAAACATCTCTGCACCCAGCGGCTCGGCATGATGATGTGTAATCCATAATCCCATTTCTACTGCAAGCTTATGATGAATACCCGTGCGCGGTAAATCCGTTCCCGGGATCACCATGTTGCCACCGCAGCGTAGTAACGCTTCAAAAACGGGCTCCCACACCTGCTCCGTTGGTGGATAATCATCCTTCCAGCCAATCAGGCAGACCTCATCATTGACGAACCAGCCCCGATAGCGAACCTTGGACGGTGCACTGTCATAATTCTGGCTCGACAGGACTATTGTATCCCGCTTGGTCGGAGGGAGTTCCGCCCAGAACCAGAACGGCTCCACACCAAGCACGAAGCGACTGTAATGAAGCAACCCATAAATGATCCCCAGCTCATCACGGCCTATGATATGTAGTACCGTTCCCTTCTCACCAGCAATAAAACGCATACAATAGCCCTCTGGCCACTGCGGGCAATCATCCTCTTCCTGCGCATAACGGATAATGATCGAGGCCTCTTCTTCTGTTTGCAAGGGCTCTCTGCCAAACACTTGCTTATGATCTCGAGCAATCATTCTCCAAGCGTGGGCAACTGGCACACTTCCGACAGCCCGAAGATTGTATCCGCTTTCAGATGAAATGATCAGAGGTTCACAGAGTTTCATTTATAGTCATCTCCTATTCAACGATGAAGACTCTTCTTACCTTTATTTTATAGGTTGGTGGCATACTTAGCCTAACGGGACACGAAGATTTGTTAGAGATAACATGTCCAAGAAAGACAAATCTGCATTCCTCCCTCTATCTCATAATTACTCTGATCACTTGATAATAGTTGCTATAACAGTATGATAAAAATATCAATGAACCAACAACTAGGGGGCTTATTAGTGAACAAAAAGGAATTTGTAATTCACGATTTATTGAGCAAAATCTATCAAAATCATTATCCTGACTGGAAACTGCCGACGGAAAGAGAACTCGCAAAGCAGTATAATGTTTCACGATACACCATCCATGAAGCAATCAAAAAATTAAAATACATGGGCTTGGTTAAAGTCGTTCAAGGATCAGGCATCTTCATAGGAAAGAATATTCAGACCAGTCCACTCATCTATAACTCTTTAACTGAGAACCCATACTCCAACATAAAATCCAAAGTAATCGAGTTGCAAAAGCAACCCGCTACTCCCGAGGACCAACAGATTTTTGGAATAACAAGTAGCGATGAGGTATGGGTATATCAACGTCTAAGAATCGTTAACTATCAAACGATGCAATTAGAGTTGTCCCGATTACCTGTTATTTTGTTTCCAATCCTTACGCACACGGATGCCGAACACTCCATTCAATCCTATGTGAAAAAACATAAATATACGATTTCGCATTACCTAAATACCTATGAGGCAATCGCCCTAAGTAAAGAACAAGCTATGCTCTTACAACAAAAGAATAAGAGCCCAGCAATGAAAATATCAAGCCGCGGCATTCTTAATAATGGGATTATCTTTGAGAAAAGCGAAATCGTAGCCATTGACTATAAATGTACGTATTTGACAGCCTTCAATAACGAGCATCACAAAAGAAGAAACTTATAGAAGCATTCACCTAAACAGGCAGCTTCTCCAGCATAAGGGTCCCTATATGCTGGAGAAGCTGCCTGTTTTAAGGGGTCATCAGTGTTCCATCTGGCAATCTCGCCTGCGTCCATTCGTGCATCCTGTATTCCACCGGATAATTTTTCGCCCGTTCTTCATTGAATTCCACACCGATGCCCGGAAGTTCAAGAGGGTAAATATATCCGTCTTTAGCGTCTATGATGGGTGTAAAAATGCTGCGTGTGTTCTCCTTAACAGGAATATTCTCTTGGATCGCGGCACTGTGCAGGTGAATATTAAGATGCGTGTTAACGGCGATCCCAATAGGAGTAATGTCTGATGGTGTATGCCAAGCAATTCTAACTCCGAATGCCTCGCATAAGGCTCCGAGCTTAAGAGCAGGCGTGATCCCTCCAATTTGAGATACATGGCAGCGAATAAAATCAATCTGCCTGTTGGCAATAAGGCTTCTCCATTCTAAAGGATTATTGAACAGTTCTCCGGTGGCTATTGCAGTTGAGGTTTGGGAGCGTATCTGACTTAACCATTCATTTTGATCCGGAGGTAAAATATCCTCAACAAAGTACGGTTTATAGCATTCGAGGTCTTTTGCAAACTGTACGGCTTGATTCGGAAAAAGTCGTTCATGCACGTCATGCAGGATATGAAACTGGTCATTATATTTTGACCTTAATAAAGCAAACATCTTGGTGGTTGTTCGCATATACTCGTCCTGGTCATAATAGGAACCCTGGGTTGAGTATTCCGGAGCGTGCAATTGCGAAGGATTCCCCCCATAAAAGCCAAGTTGGCACCGGATATGTTTATATCCTTGCTCAAGAATACCATCAATCTCTCGGTACAAATCCTCGATGTTGTCTGCAACTGCATGAGTATATGCAGGTATCGCATCCCTCGATTTGCCTCCAAACAGCTGGTACAAGGGCATGTCGGCTATTTTACCCTTAATGTCCCACAAAGCCATATCCACCCCAGAAATAGCGTTATTCAGTACAGGTCCATTACGCCAATAAGAGTTGACCATCATCATATGCCATAAGTCCTCAATATGGTTAGCGTCTCTTCCAATCAATATAGGTTTAAGGTACTCCTCGACGAGGAGTTGAACAGCTTTCGGGCGCTGCTGAAAAGTGGCGCAACCATATCCTGTAATTTTATTTTCTGTAGTTACTCTGACGATCACCAGATTATGTCGGTCAGGTTTAAGCACAAAACATTCCACATTAGTGATGATGGAAGGGTTCATATGTCTCCTCTTTTCTAAGAATTTCTAGGTTAATTGAAACATGTTTGAAATGCAGAATCAATTTGGCTGGGTAAATTGTCGAATTGTTTAAAAAAACCAGTCCAATTTAGCATGAAAAGTTCAAAAAAACCTTATGTATCAAGGTTTTTTCATGAAACAAAGCTTATTTTGGACTGCTTTTATTCGCCAGACCATTGTGATACCATTCAGAATGTAAACGGAACCAATACTTTATATTCCTAGGACAGGAGAATTTTAATGAACAAAGTGAAAGCGGTACAAGACATGATTTATGGGGTCGGAGGAGAAAGCAATATTCAAAACGCTTGGCATTGCATGACCAGACTCAGGTTTGATCTAAAAGATAAAAACAAAGTGGACATAGACAAAATTAAGGAATTGGACCCAGTTTTAGGGGCGCAGTTTAATAATGACCAATTCCAAATCATTCTCGGTCCTAAAGTCGCGGAATATTTTAATATTTTGGCCAGTGAATTAAAGCTAACGGATGTTCAAAAGGAAGATGAGGCAAGTGTTGAAAAAAAGAAGGGGTTTGTTACACTCTTCATGAATATTGTATCCGGCGTGTTCGGGCCTATCGTTCCAGCTATTGCCGGGGCAGGATTGATCAAGGGACTTATCGCAGGGTTGACCGCCCTACATGTCATCTCGGATCAAAGCGAAACCATTCAGATCATTAACATGATGGCGAGCGGGGTATTTACGTTTTTACCGTTTTTCCTGGCAGCCTCGGCGGCTAAAATTTTCAAAACCAACGAATATTTAGCGATAGCAATCGCTGCTACCATTATGTTTCCAACGATGGTGGATGCGGCCAAGGCCGGGGAACTTTCCTCGTTTCAGTTTTTAAGCTTTATTCCTATCCCAGTGTTTAATTACACCGGTACTGTAATCCCGATTATCTTTGCCGTATGGGCAATGAGCCATATTCATAAAATTGTCAATAGATTTATGCCAGAAGTGTTAAAAACCGTAGTTACGCCAACGTTAACCTTGTTTATTTCAGGCTTCCTTGCGTTATCCGTTATCGGTCCCATTGGCATTCACCTAGGCAATGGCTTAGCTTGGCTTGTTCAAGGCTTATTCGGTATCTCTCCCATCCTTGCTGGCGTTGTTGTTGGTGCGATTCGACCTTTGGCTGTCTTTACTGGCATGCATCATGCAATGACTCCGATTGCTTTGCAGAATTTTGCAACACAAGGTTACGATATGTTAATGCCTATGATGTGTATGGCTAACTTTTCAATCGTAGGCGCAACATTTGCAGTGTATTACAAGGTAAACACACCTAAAGAAAAATCTATTATTGTTTCAGCCGCCGTCTCTGGTCTTTTGGGAATTACTGAACCCGCTTTATTCGGTGTTCTGGCTAAGTATAAAAAAGCTTTTCTAGCCGCCATCATCGCAAGTTCAGTTGCTTCGGCTTTTATCAGCTTTTTCGGTGTCCGATTGTATGGATATGTGTTATCCAGCATATTTAGCATTCCCGCTTATTTTGGGCCTTACTTTATCTATGCCATTTCCGGAATGATCATTGCTGTCGCACTCTCCTTTACAATTTGTTATCTGTTTTTAAGCAAGGTAGATGTTGTCAGAGCTAATGAACCTACGCAGCTCAAATAATCGTCGCCTATCGGTCCCGTTGCCCGTGTTCGGAATAATACTCCGTCATCTTGAAAAACAAAAAAACGCCCTTTGAGACTGACTTCTATCGCTTGACCTACAGTCTGTCCCCAATGAAAAAGAGCAGGAGGGATATTCCCTCATTGCTCTTTTTGCCTGTGTGGTCACTCCACTAAAAGCAAAATCAACAACCAAAGACCACTAGGTTAGCGGGTATCAGTTCCTCAAGGCGATTGGCCGACTGGACGCACAGACTCAAGTGTCAGCGCATCCCACGGTATTACAATTTGATGTTTTTTCATATCACGAAACTCCTCTGCCGTCTGTATTCAAGGTGATAATATAGTAAAAAATGACCCGCAAAATTAACGGGTCATTTCCACAGCTTTTTAAGGGTTTTGAGTTTATTGTATGACATGGAGCAGATGAATCCAGATCCTTTGAAGTGAACTGAACCTCCGAATATATCTGTTTCAATTTTGCTAATTAAGCTGAGATTAATTTAGGGTATCCTTATAATGCGTTGTCACATAACAATTGGTGGTAAGAATCCGCTTTCCATCTTCCATATATCAATTCGTTTATTGACTCTTCTGATCTTTTTTCTTCAGCTCTTCTGGTATTGGTGTAGCGCCAAATACTGTTTTTTCATTTTTAATAGATTCGCCAGCGTATTTCCCAAGTTTTACATTTAATGCTCTTGCCAATCTCTTGTCCATTTCCGTTCACCTCCTTTCCATAAAGGAAGAATACTGAAAGCTTGTATAACTAAAGATAAACATATTATGTGTGATTGTACACAGAAATTCAACAGGCAAATGGAAATGCATATGATTTTGAAATACTTATGGTTTGCAGACTTTTCAATATAGATAAAATGATTAGGTGCATAAACAAAAAACACTAATAATGAGCAAACGCTAATAATTAAAAATGTCGATATTCCCATAGAGAAAAAAGGTATAGTAACACATACTGCTGTTGTGAAAAATAAACAAAATGTTAGACTAGAGAAATGTGCCCCTCCTGAAAATTTTCTTATTAACATAAGACTGCCAAGCGCTAATAACGACCCGAAGAAATGACCTGTTAGCCAGCCTGTAAGTGAGACAAAAAATATAGTCGAAAATTCAGTAAGCCTTATCCCGAGTGCATATTCCATCACTTCTACACTTGTAGGTCCATCAGGATCAGCTTTTTTTATTTCCGTTGCGATGTGCCTGGATAACGCTTCTAGCATCCTCGTAATCCCCCCGATCTGAAAAGAAATAGGACAATCCGAAAGTAAACAATGAAATAGAAAGTAATCCTATTGTACTAGAGTTATATAGCATATATAAAGTAATAGAGATGGTGACCGCTGATATTAGCGCACCTATAATTAACATCTTATTTAGGGATGAGAAATAATTTTCACCTCTTAAAAAATCGTGTGGAGGCTGAATTATAAACGAGAATCCAAAGTTATATTTCCCCATAACAAAAGAAATCAAGTATGCAATAATGATAGAAGATAACTGAATAAAGTAAATAGAAAGCCCAGAAGTATAATTGATAGCACCCGGTTGTGCTACTCCGAAAAAATTCGCAAATACATATACAAATAGCTGTAGGTTAATGTAGGCTGTTAAACCAGAACCTGTAGAAAAAGCCGCAAGATGTGTTTTGATTCCTAAACCAAATCTAAAAAAGATTATCATAAACAAATACTGAAACGGCAAATCTAATTTAGGCACACCTATAACCACCCTCATTAGAAAGGAAAACAAAGCTATGCCAATTGCGTAAAAAAGTATTTTTCTACGATATTCCCAAACGGGAAGCATATAAAGCTTTAAAACCAAAGTAACAACGGCCAAAGCATCGAATACCCCAATTAAAATATATAAAAAAGCAGATAACACAGATACACCATCCTCCTATTTAGCCTGCTGTAATTGTATATTTTATCTCAGGTAAGTAGCAATGCAATAACCTTTTATTATGGTAAAATTTTACCACCGTGTGAGGTATATTTTTGGGGTTGTGTATCAATTGATCGTTTACGAGTAATTGATTTATTGCTCCAAAATCCATTTTTCTAATTAGGCTCTCGTTTCGCGAGCTGGATAGTACCATTCCCCTCCGATCTTTCTCTTTGAGAATCTGGGATCATGGAAAAAATACAAAGCAACTACGAACTCCAAACACCAACTGCCTGTTCATGAGAACCTTTTAAACCAGCAGTTTGTTGCTGAGGACCCAAACGAGGTGTGGATGACGGATATTACGTATATTCCCACCGATGAAGGCTGGCTTTATTGGGCGAGCGTGATGGACTTGTACAGCCGCAAAATCGTAGGATTCTACATGGATTCTCGGATGACTAAAGA
The DNA here is from genome assembly GCF_050467745.1 of Paenibacillus sp. NRS-1781. NCBI lineage: Bacteria > Bacillati > Bacillota > Bacilli > Caryophanales > Paenibacillaceae > Paenibacillus > Paenibacillus sp. NRS-1781. Next base: position 112,662 of record NZ_JBITPI010000044.1, on the reverse strand, counting down.
GTCAGTCATTCAGGCCCTTGACCAAGCCTATCGTGTCCAACGACCGGGCAAAGAGGTTCTGCATCATTCAGATCGTGGGAGCCAATACGCATCTCACGAGTATCAAGCTAAGCTGGTTAAGTACCCTATGAAAGGCAGCATGAGCCGCAAAGGGAACTGTTATGACAACGCCTGTATCGAATCCTTTCACAGCGTTCTAAAGAAGGAACTGATTTACTTAGACCACTACAAAACCCGTCGTGAGGCAAAGAAGCAGATTTTCGAATATATTACATGCTTTTATAATGGAAAACGAATCCACTCTTCCCTAGGTTATGTATCTCCAAATCAGTATGAACGATTGTACCGAAAACCCGCTTGAAGGTGTCCATTCTATTGACAGTAGTCCAAGAGGTTGACACATGCCATTTGAGTATATATATGCTTGTTTCTTGGTGCTGGCTGCCTTTTGTCTCTTTCACGGCACTAAGGAGCTAATTCAGGCGCTTCGGGAAATAAAAAAAGCTCTGCCGACCAATTAAGGTTAGCAGAGCTTTTTGATTAGATTGTTCAAAATCCACACCATTTATCTTATTGTGGAATATCCTATAAAAGTAACATTAAAGCTTTAGTAACCCACCAGGCAGCAGTTTCATTCCCAGTCACTTGCAAAGCTCCTGCATATATTGCATCTTCAATAGCTCCAGTGAAGTTGTCAACAACACCTAGGATCTGTAAGAAACCCTCAACTCCAATAAAAGCTTTCACTGAGGCCGGAAGTTTATCAAATCCTGCTTTTAAAGCTTTTACTGCCCAACTCAATTTCCCTTGTGTTTGATACTCTCCACGGTCTTCTTTATTTTGGATGGCTTTAATAAAATCATTTTTTTCCTGCTCAGACAAATTGAAATATTCGGAAATACCTTCGATATCTTGTAATTCTGATTCACTAAGAGAATCCTTAGCACTACTAGAAACACTACTAGAGTCTGTAAAAGGCAATGCGTACATTGAGGCTGGTACCGCAATCACACCTGTTAGTAAAGTTGCGGCCATAAGTGAGGTTATCCAAACTTTTTTCACCACTTCAACTCCTCATTGTTTTTTATATGCATTTACCATTGATGTAATCATCACACTATTTATGGTAAACTATAGTTTATTTTATAACAACTTCTATTTTCAATTAAAAGGAGGTATTTTGTGAAAAATATTTGGAGATTTATCATCGCACTGCTCATCGGCAATATTATTGGGAATCTAACTTACGGAAGGCTAGAATTTTTTCAATACAACACTGGAACTGGATTTTTTACATTAGAAAATATCATTAAGTTCATTATCGACTACGGTCTGGCTGTGATTATTGCATTAATCATATATGTCCTGATTGGAAAAGTTTTTACGAGAAGTGATCAGGAATAAACTAAAAGGACTCCATACTGGTGGTTATAGACCAGCGGAGTCCTTTTTCACATCTACTCTAAATTCAAACTGATTCCGCATATAATACACTCTGGCAATCTTAATCGTATCGGGTGAAAACTTGTGGTACTGCAAACAGAAAAGTGGATCAGCTACACTTAGTTGGACAATAAAAATGAGGGCTTGTAGAACAAAACCTATCATCCTAAGGAGCGGATCTCTACAATGCCGAAACAACGACATACTTTTACAGCAGAGTTCAAGAAGCAAATGGTGCAATTATACGAGAACGGGAAGTCAAGAGCAGATTTGGTGGAGGAATATGGCCTCACAGCCTCGGCTCTAGATCGCTGGATTAAGCAAGTTCAGCCAACGGGCTCCTTCAAGGAGAAGAACAATCGTTCACCAGAAGAGAATGAGCTGATCGCTTTGCGCAAAGAAAATCAGCGTCTCAAAATAGAGGTCGATATTTTAAAGCAAGCCGCGCTGATCATGAGACGAAAGTAGCTATCATCCAGAACAACCCTGATAAATACTCGGTATCAGCCATGTGTGACGTCCTGCAAATCGCAAGAAGCACGTTTTATTACGAAGCCAAAGAAGAGTCGAAGGAAGATGACGTGACCACATCCATTGTGGACATTTTTCACAAAAATCGAAAAGCTTATGGCACCCGTAAGATTAAAACCAAGCTCCACGAACGCGGGTTGGTCGTTTCCAGACGTCGAATCGGTCGAATCATGAACGAGCGGGGACTCGTTTCAACATACACGGTGGCGCAATATAAGCCCAATAAAGCCGCTTGTAACGAAGCTGCTATCGCCAATACACTGAACCGCGAGTTCAGCCAAACAGAAGCCAAACGCTTCGTGGTCAGTGATCTAACCTATGTGAAAGTCCAGAACCAGTGCACTATATTTGCGTGCTCGTTGATCTGTTTAATCGAGAGATCATCGGCCATAGTGCAGGTCCCCATAAGGACGCTGTACTGGTTTCCCGCGCCTTTGCGACGGTGAAAGGCGATCGGTGTGTAGCAAGGTGGAGATCGCAACTTTGTTTTCCACTCTGGGACGGGAAAGCCCTATTACCACATAACGCCATCCCAACGATGGAAAGACTAGTGTGAGCGGAACGGATTCCGTAATGTTCACTTCATGGACTCCGCCACACCAATGCAACCTATTTGCTAGGACGGGGTGTATCAATCAAGGCGATTCAACATCGACTGCGACACTCCACTCAGGTGACCACAGATACCTATGCGCACGTCACCAAGAAGCCCAGTCGCAAAACAACAGCTCACCTTGACATCTTCGATCCAAAAGTTCGTCCCCAAGAGCGAAAAAAGCGCTCGCTCCCTGTGATATGAAAGTCATGATTTCAATCACTAAAAAATAAAAAATCCCTTGATTATCAAGGGATTCAAGAGTAAAACTATAGTGCCGAGGACCGGGATCGAACCGGTACGGTAGTCACCTACCGCAGGATTTTAAGTCCTGTGCGTCTGCCAATTCCGCCACCCCGGCATAAATTTAGGAACGCTATTTTTCATACTTACTTCACTTATAAGTATCGGAGAAACATCCATCTTATGTACAAAATGGTTCTCGCTATGTAAATACCGTTTTAATGGGCACCAACATATAATACGACAATTTCAACGAGTTGTAAAGTACTTTTTTCTAAAATAATAAAATTTCTTTTCTTGTATAACTCGGGCGCATTTGAATACAATAATAAACGTCTTTCCAAACTACCAGAAGGGGTGTTACGAATGCGTGAAGGTATGATTCCAGCTGTTCTTGGAACGGTAGTATCGGCTTCAGGCGCTGTGTTGCTGAGCAGTAAGTACAAGCTTGCGGCTACAGGCATTCTCGGTTTCGGACTGGCTCATGTTGTTCTGGGAGCGATTGATCTGATTGAGCATCGCTAGTCGTTTGGGAAGTGCCGGGCGGGAGCTATTTCCTCCCCGGCTTTATTTTTTAGCCGCTTTAGCTGCCTTGAGTATTAACGTTTATATAAAGCGTGCAATATGCTTGCACTCGTAAAGGAGCGTGTGATGTATTATGAAAGAAAACATTAGGGAACCAAAGAATCGCACCGTCGATCAGGTCAAACATGAACAGTCGTTAGATCGCGCGAGCCAGGCTTTAATCGTATTCCTGACATCCATGCTGATACTCCTGCTGCTACAGATATGATTGATGAAGCGATAAACCGTGGCATGGACAAGCTTCGTAACGATTTTACAGATTAAAACCTGGGTCATAGGGCACGGGTTACTTAAGTCGCATTAACTAAACAGACTTATATAGTGATTCCTAGAGATCATTTGAAAATAAGCATAAACCAGCCAATAATCGAGACCCAAAGCACAGCACTAATCAAGACTCCCCATACGATGCCTACTGAAAAATTCCCTTCACTCTTCGGTACAGCATGGCCAAATTTCATTCTAAGCTTCATTTGATTCCAGTTCATAGAACCCCCTCCTTAAGTTCTATTTCGGAATATGAAGCTCATTTATGTAGATCAATAGTCATGTTTTTCAAAAAAATAAAAAAGGGTTTTTTGTCCTATCATCCAGATCGGGGAAAAAGTATCACGGCTATTCCGACCAAACAAATCAAGCCACCCACGATATCGTACAAATCTGGTGTCTTTTTATCAATCCACCATCCCCATGCAATGGAAAGGACTATAAAGACACCTCCGTATGCTGCATACACACGCCCAAAGGAGGAGAAAACCTGAAAAGTTGCAATGACTCCGTAGACAGCCAAAATCACCCCGCCGCAAAGTCCGACATACCATGTCTTCCCTTCACGCAGCCACTGCCAGATCAGATACCCTCCCCCAATTTCAGCTAAGCCAGCCAAAATAAAAAGTAACGCTGCCTTTAACACCATTTCACATCCCTATTCTGATAATTTTATCGACTTTATTTCTTAGTTGCCATCCTTACAGCACTCGACCTAAAATAATAATCAACGCAATCACGCCAACCAGAATAAGCAGATTGCTGACCTGATGCCATAAGCCAGAGGCTCCCTTAGAGTGAAGCTTCCGCTGGTTCACATCAAAATTCGCTTTGGCTCCTTCAGCATCTACAGGGCTGGAAAACGGTCGATTATCTTCATTCATGTAAATGACCTCCTTATCAATACCACCTTAATGATACCAAACTTCCCCGCTGATTTCGCGTTGATTTTATACTCATGCTTACTGTATATTTCCCACTACACCTGCATATTTATGAAGTGTACAACTATGTGTCAATATTTCACTGAATATAGCGTACGATGGCGAATCGAGGCAGAGTAGGTATTTTGACACCTTTTATTGCAGGACGGTAGTTATGGTATAATTTAGTCAACTTAATTAGATTGTAACGAGAGTACAACTACTTGCCCATTTTATTTCAGGCAGCCATCGTTCTGGGCATCATACACTGGATTTCCAAGCGTAGCCGCCGTCCGGCGCAAACCAAAATGGTTCTTACCATGGGTTTGCTTGCGTTGATTTTCGGCTTCCTTCTGCTGGAAGGCTGGATATATTCACAGGAACCGAACTGGTTGGGTTTCTTCTGTTTGCTAATCATCCTCATTAGCGCATGTATCCAGCTGAGAAAACACAAAGAAAACATGTAATTTCATCATGATGTCATCAAAGGAGGAGCGCCATGAAATCTCACTCAATACGCTTTTGCTTGCAAAGGGTGCTACTGCTACTAGTTGTTTTACTATTCAGTGTCTCTCAGCAATCGTTCATTATAGCTGATGCCGCTCCACCTGTTAATTCCCAGGCCTCTGCCAAAGCCAAGCAACTACTCACCTACCTTTCCAATGTGCCGGGGGGGACGCTAATTTCCGGGCAGCATGATTATTTGGAGGCACCGGATGAACAAAACAACAAGCTACAACAAATCAGCGGACAATATGCAGGACTCCATGGCTATGAGTTTGGAGGATTAGCCAATCAGTCCCACGCAGCCTTACAAGAGCAGCGTCAGCGTGTTGTGGACAGTGCTATCCAGTGGAGCCAGTCCGGTGGAATTGTAGCGATTACCTTTCATCAGGCGTTACCTGGTAAACCGAAAACGTGGAAAAACGTGCAAACCAAGCTTAGTCAGGCTGAATTTAATTCCTACATCACACCGAGTACCCCGCAATATCGACAGCTGATTGCCGATATTGATGAGGTCGCACTTTCCCTCAAAACGTTGCGGGACGCAGATGTGCCTGTTCTGTGGAGACCCTATCATGAAATGAACGGCAACTGGTTCTGGTGGGGAAACAAACAAAATTACGCTCAGCTCTGGAATGTGATGTATGACCGATTCGTTCATGTTCACCATCTAGATAATCTGTTATGGGTATGGAGTCCGAATGCACCGAACACATACAGCACACCGTACAATGGGCCTTTTCCAGGCATAAACAGAGTGGATATTCTCGCAGCTGACATTTACAACAATGATTACAAAGCCTCTTATTACACCGGACTGCTCAAGCTTGCACAAGGCAAGCCGATTGGAATTGGAGAAAGTAATATTCTGCCGAGCGCCAATGTGTTAAAAAATCAACCCGCCTGGGCCTATGCCATGACATGGGGAAAGGAACTATCCACAACCAATTCGCAATCAACGATCAGAACATTTATGAATCAAAATAATATTATCACACGGGACCTTCTCAACGAGGCCCTGCGTTGAAACAACAAAAAAAAGCTTCAACTTCGCTCTATGAGTGAAATTGAAGCTTTTTTGAGTCTAACCAAGCCAAGCGCTTAACTATTTCTAATCACTTCTTCCAGATCAATATCGGCATACGCCTCTTCACCGAGATGCACAGATACAATGGTATAGATCCGCTTGGTCAGTCTCGACATCAGTCGATCTCCCGGCGCTACTGAATATTCTTCCCGATAATCTCCAATTTTGTGAAAACCGCTGGACATGTGGATGTACAAATTGCCTCTTCGTGTTTTACCATGTACCAACATCAAATCTCCTCCTGCTGTAACCATTCCTAATTTCAACTGTTACATGTATATCGGTCAGAATAAGATATGATATAAGTCCGCGTTTAAACCAAACGGGCCTGCCAATAATATGACAGACCCGTTTTTGCAAAAGATATTTTCGTACTTTAGGGAAAAAACTATCCCTGATAGGATTCTGCAATCGCATTCGCCGCAATGATGGCGTTGTACACGTCAGCAGGACTGACCGGAAAGGGCATATTGACCATCGTGTCATTCGATGCACAGGCAGCTTCGGCTACTTGACGCCATTCAGCCTCGACAAACTCCTCTACACCCAGATCACGAAGCGTCAATGGAAGACCTACGTCCTTAACCAGTTTGATGACCGTTTCCAGTTCTTCTTTCGGTGCATTTTCCAGCACCAGCTGAGTTAGCAAGCCGAATGTGACCTTCTCGCCATGCTGTGCTTTATGCAGTGAAGGAACAGCCGTCATGCCATTATGAATCGCATGAGCTGCTGCCAAACCACCTGATTCCGCACCAACACCACTCAGATAAATTGTCGCTTCAATGGTATCTTCCACCGCACGAGTATATACTTTACGATCCACCGCAAGCTTGGCTTTCACGGCATTTTCCAGCAATGTATCATAACAGAGACGGGCAAGCCCCAGCCCTGTGGTCGAAGGCTTGTTCAGCACGAGGTTGTCCCCATTGGACTGATAACAAGCCCGCGCTTCAAAATAAGTAGCCAGCGCATCGCCAATGCCAGCTGCGAAGAAACGTGCAGGCGCCGCTGCCAGAATGCCCGTATCTGCGAGTACAACGTCGGGATTGGTTGGCAGGAACAAATATTCATCAAAGGAGCCATCCTTCTTGTAGATAACCGCAAGGGCTGTACAAGGGGCATCCGTAGAAGCAATCGTCGGGAAAATAACGACAGGCAGCTTTTCATAGTAAGCCGTTGCCTTAGCGGTATCCAGCGTTTTCCCGCCGCCGATTCCTATAATGATGTTAGCGCTATGTTTGCGCACCAATTCCCGGTTACGCTCAATTTCTTCTTTAGTACATTCATATTGAAATTTTTCAAAAATGGCCTGATTGCCAGCTGCTTCTATTGAAGCGCCAGCCTCCCTTTGAGCCCTTTCAAGTATAAACTCATCACAAATAATAAAGGCTTTATCGCCATAATCCTTAATGTAGTCATTTAACGACGAAAGCAGATTCTGGCCAGAAATAAATTTCTTGGGTGAAGTGACGGACCTTACAACATTTGTCATGTAAATTCCTCCTTAGCTTTGACTCATACCGAAAACACGATGCATCACAGTATGTGACAATTTAACTATAGACCTCATTTGACCCTTTTAAAAGACTGTTTATGGAATATTTTATGAACAAATTGTGTATCTGTCAAACTTTAACGCTTTCATTCCATTCGGAATGCAGCATCCCCATCATAATACGGTCATAACTGTTGCCATCACGAAGAACAGCCGAACGAACTCTGCCCTCAAGCTGGAAACCCGCCTTTTCGTAGGTTCGAATGGCCTGTTCATTATACTCAATAACATCCAGACCGACCCGATTCAAATTTAATTCGTAAAAAGCATAACGAAGAATGAGGCTCACCGCTTCCGCCCCGTATCCCTTCCCACGGTAGTCCCTATTGCCAATGCCAACCGCCAACTGACCGATCCGATTATTCCACTCAATCCCGTGAATGGCCACAAATCCGATCAGGACATCATCTGCTAACGTTCTCAACCGGAAATAGACTTCGTTCGAACTGGGTGAACCTTCCGACTCCATTTGCTTCAGCGTATAAGGAAGTGCCAGATCCGTATCTACATTTCGCAGATATTCCGCATCCTCTCCCCATTTGAACATCGTTTCGGCATCTTCTTCCCTGACAGCGGATAGTTTAATCCTATCCCCATAGAATACATTTTCGATTGTCATGACACGTCATCTCCTGTTTTATGTTGTCCCATTTTCGCTCTATCTTATTATGCTATTAAACGTCCGCAATATAAGCCCCCTCAGGAATTCAATGTATAAACTTTACAAAACAATCGAACAAAACACAAATAAATAGCCATAAACTATCCACCCATCCTTTTTTATAGAATAATATTCCTGATTCTGATAGACTATAATCAGTCTAATCCCTACAGATTTGTATAAAGGACCGGGACTATAGTCATGAACAGAAAGGAAGAGTAAGGATGAACAAACAATCCAAAATCGTCTCCATCGCACTGGCATCGGCTCTAGTATTCAGCGTTTCTTTTCAATTCGCCCCCACCGTGGAGGCCAAAAAATCAAAAAAATCCCATAAATCAGCTACGCAAAGTTCCGTCTATTACAAAAACTGTACAGCTGTTAAAAAGGCAGGTAAGGCACCTCTCTACAAAGGTGATCCCGGCTACCGCTCAGCACTCGACCGTGACCATGACGGAATTGCCTGCGAAAAATAATCTCTCATTACATTTGAATAGGTATTATGTACAAAAAGACCCTGCGGCCGCAAGGTCTTTTTCATATTTCTTAATATTTATACAGCATAGCCACCAGCTGATATCCAGCTCCAATCGTCCAGAACAGCACATAATCACCGCGCCGGATGCGACCGGATTCAATCCCTTCATACAAGGCAATGAACGGGCTACTGGTACCCGTGTAGCCATAACGATCACCCACATAGATCATTTGGGCGTCCTCCAGCTTCAAGTGCTCCTGAATCTTCAATACATTTGCCAGCGAAAACTGAGACAGGCAATAAGCCCGTACATCCTGAGGCGCCAGTCCGTTCTTCTTCAAAATGCGTTCAAGCAGCTCAAATGTAGGGGGCAAGGCCATATTAGCGTCAAACGGAAGCCACTGAATATATTTTCCCGGAGCATTTGCTTGGAGTGTTGCCGCTAATCCCTGAGCCGGGTACAAAATTTTATCTATGTTGACCGGGTCCGTAAAATACATAGAATCCATAAAACCTGTATCCTCTTCTGTACGCTCCAAAATAACCGCACAAGCGGCATCCCCATAATTCGCATAAGTAATTTCATCCTCAGGGCCAGAAACGAGTGAGTTATAATCCGAACCAATGATAAGTGCTGTCCTCACGTCAGGACTAGACAGCATGGATCGGCTGGCTTGATCGACAGCCACCGTCATGCCTGCACAATTCGCGTTAGAATCCATGACAACCACGTCATGTCTGGCCTCAATCGCTTGATGAATAAATAGGCCATTCATAGGGAAGAGTGACTCTGGGACTTGGGTGGAAAACACGATCATGTCCACATCACGGCCTGTCATTTGAGCTTGATCCAGCGCTTTCTTGGCAGCCGTGATCCCCATCGTCAAACCGTTCTCATGCGGGCTATCAATAATGTAACGCTTTTTCCTGCCCATATGCTCCATGAAGCGCCGAATATCTTTGCCCTGTTCATCAAAATGACGAATATAATATTCGTTATCCACCGAATGAGGCGGATGATACACACCCAATGCCTTTATTCTAATATGGCTCATCAGCAGGTTCCCCCTTACACATTCATCTCGCTGTTTATCACCGCTTCAGAGCATTATTGTACGACGACATCTACGTTGTTTAATCCCGCTTCACGTGCTACACGACCAAGTTGCATTTTAATAATCGTTTGTTGAAGGCTGATAACAAAAATCACTTTGGCAAACCCGGTTTCTTTATACCGTACAAAAGAACCTTTCAGTTTTTCTACTTCTTCCGGACCCAGCAGTGCCATTTGGGTGCAGTCCACCTTGAGCGTAAAGCTGGATGCCTGAATGGAGGTAGTCTTGGATACATACTCCTTGACAAAGCTATCATACTCAGTCGGGCTAAACACACCGTTCACCGCCATATGTACCGTTTTAATGGTTTGATCCACTTCGATGCTGTAAGGATTTTGACTCATTTCAGTAAGACTCCTTTGAATTCATATTTTTTACTATTAAGATTATCGGAAAAATATGTAGAAATTTCAATATTAAATTTGATAAATCGATACTAATATATTACAAATTTGTGAATATGCAAAAAAAACTGCCACTGCTCCTGGCTACAGGAAGCAACTTGACGGCTGACGAGTGACGTGTTCTTACGTTGAATTAATTGTAAACGTATGGCGGCCGAATGAAATGACAGCCGGACGACTCTTGCTCCACTTGGCCGTTAAACGCACCTTCCCGAAGGAATCCAGCTTGGCTTGCGTTGCCGCTCCGGCTACACCGTCGGGCGTAAGACCGTAGTCCCGTTGGAAGCGGGCAACCGCTTTACTGGTCAAGGAGCCGTAATATCCGGTATAACCGGCTTTAAAATAACCAAGCGAATGAAGCTGTTGTTGAAGCTCAAGCACCTGCTCACTCTGAGCCCCTTTCGTCAGCGTTGACGATTGCGCTTGTACTTGTCCTGGAGCAACCAACAACACAGCACCCAGCATACATGCACAGGACAGGATCAACATAAAACATTTTTTCATACTTCAGACAACCTCCTCTTTCCTGTTCTGTCCGGTACAACCATTCCGGCCTGTACAACTCAGGGGCGTTTATCCGATGTTGTTTCTTGGGCTATAGCTTATGCCTAGCTGCGGAAATGACGCGTTGCTACATACGGGATCGGACAAAGATGCTCTCACACGTCCGTTGCAGTATTCCACAAGCCGCATTTACGTATCATCCGGCTCTGGTCCTAAGACTGTGTATACAAATAAACGCTAGCCTTAACGGTCTGACGCGTGCCCTATCCCTGCACACAACATTGGGCGAATGCATAGGGTAGCTGTACGATCATCAAATTTTGAATAGTAGAAAGGCAGGAATGACGCGTGGATTCATATATGGATTATACCTCTCCCTCTGCACAATTTACCTATGATTTAAAAGACAATGTTTTATTTCAAAAGGATGCTCAAAACTACATCAACGAGCTTTCGATCCAGCAACTAAATACGTTGGCGAATATATCGCTGCTGGATATTTACCTCAGCACAGCCAACGTCGTAGAGCCTCATTACCACCAAAATGCAGCAGAACTGGTATACTGCGTCTCTGGAGCAGTGACCGTGTCACTAATTAACCCATTCACCCGCGAGCTGCACCATTTCCCGCTCATACCTGGTCAGGTCGCTAATGTTCCCCAGGGATGGTGGCACTACGAGGTCGCCACAATGGATCATACTCATTTGATAGCGATTTTTAATGCTCCCATCCCTGAATTCATCCTCGGCTCAGACATCTTGCGATTAACGCCAAGCAATATTCTGGCTCATACCTACTGCCTGAATGAGAATAAAATTCAGGCAGCGCTCGCTCCTATCAAAAAGCCTGTGATTATCGGTCCGCCCAATGACTGCAAGCACCAGCAGGCCAAAAAACCGGGAATACATGTGAGACTTGCCGATACTCCCCCGCACTTGCAGGCCGCCCCGGAAAGAACCTATGCCCCTACAAACGGATATCCCGGATTGTCATTTAACAATGGATTGTCAACGCAAAATTGAACAACAACCATGAGGACACTTTTCTAGCTTGCACAGGCGTGAGGTAACCAAGTGTACCGTGAATGCAGTAGTGGTTAAACCAGTGGACATAGTCGCGCAGCTTGACAACAAGCTGCTCCTAGATTAGAAAATGGTTCTGGTTCGCGAACTCGGTATTGAAGATTTTAAATGTGACTTTTGCGGCAGCGTTATCATAAGGGCAACCCTTTGCGCTGAGCGAACGGATGATACCAAATGTTTCTACAGCTTGGGAGATCAGCTGGTTATCGAACTCTTTACCTTAATCGGTATGAAACATCTGGATACGGTCAAGTCGAATAGATAGGCTTGCAATGGCCTTGTAAGCGAGCGATGCTGTCTTCCTGGGAGCGCTGCTAAAACCGATCATTTCACGGTTAAAGAGATCAACAATCAGGCTCCAATCGTTTTTCATTTTCGTTGTCAGCCAGTTCCGGTTTGTAGTAATTGGTACTACGTGGTAGTTTAAGGACTTTGCAAATGCTCCTGAGTTTTGGCTCTGCGCAATCCAACGATCCAGTGTAGAAGCGCTTAAGTCGTATTCAGGAGCAATATTTGCCCTTTATTTTCCGCTCTCATACAACATAAGCTATTGCAGGTTGAATGCTTGGCTCGCTACGACTTTGAAACGTACAGCGAAGCTTACGAAGCCGTCACCGAATTCATTCATTTTTATAATGAGCGAAGAATCTGGGATACACGGCTCGCAGAATCTACGAAACGCAGACGTTTCCATCAAGACCCTGTCGCCTATCTGAAACAAATAGTAAATAAGTTTGTTAGTTGATTAGACATCTTAGAAAAAAAAGCTGGAGCCCTCCCTAAGGAAGATCCAGCCTTGAGTTATCAGTTGTGCAAATCTGCACCGTTGCTTTCAATAATCTGTTTGTACCAATAAAAGCTGTCTTTTGGATAACGATTTAGTGTTCCGTTGCCCTCATCATCTTTGTCCACATAAATAAAACCGTATCGTTTGGACATTTCGGAAGTCCCAGATGAAATAATATCCAGAGCAGACCAAGGCGTATATCCAATTAGCTCCACACCATCGATAATAGCTTCTTTCATTTGCTTGATGTGCTCTTTCAAGTAGCTTATGCGGTACGCATCATGAATCTTGTGATCATCTTCCAGAATATCCTCGGCACCCAACCCATTCTCTACAATAAACAATGGCTTTTGATAACGATCATAGATCGTATTTAAAGAATATCTAAGCCCTACAGGGTCAATCTGCCATCCCCAATCAGAAGCTATCAGATAAGGATTTTTTAATCCTCTGGTCAGATTCCCCTCTGTTTGCTGCAAGCTCTTCAATCTTTCCTTATCATTCGTAGTAATCGATGATACATAATAGCTCAAGCTGATGAAATCCACGATATTATTTTTTAGAATCGCATCATCTTCTTCGCCTTTAATAATCTCAATACTGTTCTCCAGGAAATAACGGTTCATATATGAAGGATAATAACCTCTAACCATCACATCCATATAGAAAAAGTTTCCATATTGGTCATCCAAGGTAGCCTGCATAATATCGTCAGGATGACAGGTGGCAGGATATGTCGTCAGACGGGCAATCATACAGCCAATCTCGCTCTCCGGAGCAATGTCATGACATAACTTTACCGCCAGAGCACTCGCTACAAATTGATGGTGAACGGCCTGATAGATATCCTGTAAGTAATTCTCCGTTCGATCCTCCACGATCCCGGTGGATTTAAAGGTAGCAAATCTGCCCGCATTAATCTCATTAAATGTTATCCAGTAGCGAACCCGATGTTTGTAACGATTAAAAAGAACAGCAGCAAAGTTGGTGAACATCTCAATGACTTTACGATCCTTCCAGCCTCCATACTGATTGACAATATGAAGCGGGAGCTCAAAATGGGAGAGTGTAACCAGCGGCTCTATTTGATGCTTCTCCAGCTCATCGAACACCCGGTCATAGAACTCTAGCCCTTTCCGATTCGGCTCTTGTTCATCTCCGTTAGGGAAAATCCGACTCCAAGCAATAGAGAAGCGGAACACTTTAAAGCCCATTTCCGCACATAAAGCAATATCTTCTGCATACCGATGATAGAAATCTACACCGTCTCTTTTAGGATAACCTTTCGTACTGTCAGCATTAAGCGCCTGTTCTATCAATTCCGATGTGATATTACTGTGCTTTGACAAATCTACACGGTCGGAGTGAGGATCATAAAATGATATATCGGATACAGACATGCCTTTATGATCCTCACCAAAACCGCCCTCGGCCTGACAAGCTGCAATTGCCCCTCCCCACAAAAAATCTACCGGAAATCCTTGATGCCCTGAATTATACTGTGACATTGTCAGCCCCCTGAGTAATCGCATTTTGTTCGTCTTCAATTGATTTTTTGTCGATAATTCTGAAGAAAGGATAGTAAATGATCACCTGCAATGCAATACACATTAATTGAAGTACAACTAACCTAATACCGCCATTGACAAATGAATTCAAGATAATCGGCGTTCCCGCCGGGAAATGAGTCCCGTTCGCTATTGGGAAAATACCTAAGTTCATCGACCAGTAAGCAAAGCTTGATACGATAATTGGCCCAAACACAAACGGTATGAACATGAACGGGTTGAGTACCAGCGGAATCCCGAAAATTATAGGTTCATTAATACTAAAGATGGATGCCGGAAAAGCAAGCCGCCCCAGAGTCTTGTATCTTTTGCTTTTCGCAAAGAAGGCCAGTAAAATGGCTAATCCAAGCGTAGCGCCTGATCCGCCGATGACTACAAACGAGTTGTAAAAACCTCCGCTAAGAATATTGGTATGTGCTTCTCCTCTACTGATCGCATCAAGATTGGCCAATCCCAACGGCAACCATACACTGTAAAATATCGGGCTGACAACCATAAATCCATGAATCCCGAAAAACCACAATAGCTGAACAACAAATACAAAGATCACAAGCGACCAGTAACCTCCGCCAATATTCTGCAATGGTGCCTGTATGGAAGTGTAAATCATCTGATGTAAACTCCCAAAATCCGTTAAGGAAGACAGATAGCTGATCATTGTAAAAACAATAACTATTATCGTACCTGGAATGAGGTTGGCGAACGTTTTGGCTACAGTCGGTGGTACCCCTTTAGGCATTTTAATAATCAAGTTTCTATTGATAATCATGACATATAATTTACCTACAACAAGTCCTACTATAATTGCTACAAACAAACCTTGTGCTCCCAAATAATTGAAGGTGAACGCATTGACCTCATCTACTTTAGTAATCGGTGTCAAAATGAAAAAGGACATCAACGCGATGAGACCTGCACCTGCATTATCCGCCTTGGGATTCAAATTACTGACCAGCCGATAAGCGATAAAAAACACTGCATAAATGGACAAAAGCGTGATTAATACACTACCAGGGATTTGAAAAACCTGTTTCAGACCTGTACGTTGAATAAAGTTTTGGTAACTATCAATATTAAGATTAGCAAATAACGTAGCAAACGAGCCCAGCATCAAAACGGGCATGACGGAGGTTAATGCTTCGGATATGGAAGAAAGATATTTATTTTTACTTATTTTACTTGCTGTTGAAATGACCTTCTTTTTTATTACTTCTACGTTTAAGCCCACAGATTAAGCCTCCTTATTTAAATATTACTCAAGGCCGTATTTAACACTTTTTCTCCATCCATCATGCCGTAATCCATCATATTAATGGTCAGTACCGGCATCGGAAGAATTGCTCTTAACTCATCCTCCATATGCCCGATTTGTGGTCCTAATAGGACGATATCCACATCACCAAATTTCTCTACCTCACTTTCAGCCGTTGCATCAATGAGAACCTCTATGCCTTGGGAGATCGCTGACTCCTTCATCTTTTCAACCAGCATACTTGTAGACATACCCGACGAACATACCAGCAATATTTTTTTTAACATTAGCTCACCGATCCCTTCAATTGTTGTTCCAATGCTTTACGCTCCTTAATCTCTTCAATCAGTTCGACAATTAATTCTCTGACTGTCAGAGCATTCATCAAATGATCCTGAGCATGAATCAAAAGAATCGTAATTTCCGTTTTCTCTCCCCGGCCCTCCGCCTGAATCAACTGAGTTTGGACCTTATGCGCCTTGGTCAGACTTTCCTTCGCTTGCTTGATCAGATCACTTGCTTCGTCCAGCTTTCCTTGTCTGGCGGTTCTCACTGCTTTTAGGCTAAGGCTTCTGGCCTCTCCACTGCTGGCAATAATTTGCATAACGGTTTGTTCGTAATCCATATTGTTTCTCCACTCCTATAATAGATTCTCTATTTCTTTTATAAATTGGTTGTAGCTGTTGACCGTGAGCAGTCTGCTGCGGCCGTCTTCCCTCTCCATCAGTGTCAGCAGAAGCTTGCTTATTTCTTTATGAAGAAATAACTGGCCTGCGCGCAGGTTGATAATAAAAATGATCTGCACCGGTTTTCCTGTATACACAGTTGGTTTCTTTAATAATGTAATGCTGATGCAGTCTTTCAGGGCACTCATTCTCATGGGATGCGGACCGGCAACGCCATTTTTATAGATGGTCGTAAATTTAGCTTCTCTTAGCAGGACCTGTTCCGGAAAATCCTCCAGCGCATACCCTTTACGCACAACTTCGCGGCAGCGCTCTTTCAGCAGTTCAGTGTAATCCTCAGGTCCGCTCAGGTGAAAGAGTTCCTCATGAAATAATTCCTTGAAATCCATAAGCTTATAAGAGGGCCGGAAGTGATCCATTTGCAAGGAGATCGTCTCCCTGATCCGCTGCACTTCCTGGTCATCCAGCAGCTTCTTGATGTGTATAACCGGCTTATCCTGTATTTCGATCCCGAGCGGTACGGTAGTTAGGATTAAATCTACCGACCTTGTACTGATCGCTTCAAGCTCGGAGATAGAGGCGGTAATAACCGAGGCTTTAGGAAATACGGCTTCCAATTTAAGTCGAATCAGATGGGCGCTTCCCGCTCCAGTGGAACAAATGACGGCAATCCGCTTGAATTGCTCCAGGTTATGCTGCCTCTTCCGTTCCAGATGTGTCGCAAAATGGAGCGCTACATAACCTGCTTCATCCCGGGACATTTTGAATCCATACTGCTCTTCAATAATCTCGGCAAAGCGGAAAGAAATCACGAACACGTTGGCATATTCGCTGTAGACATCCTCTACTAATGGATTATCCAGCTGAAGATTGTAATAGAGACGATTGAGCAGAGGAAACATATGCAGCAGGAGCGATTCCCGCAATTCCTCATCCTGATTAAAGCTGGTTAGGAATTCCTTATCCAGACGCTGCAATATCGCGCTTATTCCTTCACGCAGTTGTGATTTCATTTCTGTAGTGATATTCTCGACAATTGTTTTCCCTGAAATATGAAGCGCTAGGTAATCAACCTCATCGGGTGGCAGCGAGATTTGGTAATGCTCTTCAACCCATTCAGCTATCCTCCATGCAATGTCACAGTATAATGGCTCCGGTGTCTTTAGCATCGCTTGGCCGCTTACAATGAAATTGCTTTTGGATATCCGGTACAGAAGGATGAATAAATGCGTGACAATGTTGTCTAAAAAGACATCCGAGATCTTGAGCTCCTTCTCTTTGAGCACCTGCAGCAGATAAGCCTTCAGCTTCCCGGCATCCAGCTCGCGCCGGAAGGTGTTGAAATCCTTGCTATGCTCAACAACCTGACTGTTCTGCAAAATGTAATGGGAAAAGGCCTTGCGGATATTTTTCTCGTCGCCTTCAATCTTCACCCCATAGTGGGAGCGGCGCTGTAATTTGAGCTGGAACGCTTCAAACTGCAACTCCACTTCCTTCAAATCAGAAATCAGAGTCGAGCGGCTGATTCCTAGTTCATCCGCTAGCTCATCTATAGGCCGGAACGTATCGCTTTGTAGCAAATAGTAAATAAGATATTGCTGTCTGGAAGCTATATTATCCGAACCTACAATATCCCGTTTCACAGATAAATGCTCCATATAGGCCAAGAATCGTGATTCGTCTTCGGTTTCAAGCAGATATCCTTGATTACGGATCATCCGGATACGGAAGCCTTGCTTCTCCCCCGCTTTCTCTAAAGAGCGAACAACTCCCCTTACGGTTCTTTCGGACAACTCAACCTCAGCAACTAATTCACTCATTTTTACAGGAAGCTTTTTGGTGAATAAAATATTTAGAATTGTGTATTCTCGCATGCGATCCCTCATTTTTGATACTAGTATCGGTCAAGCAACTCAGCTGGTTATGAATACATGATACTTGGAAGCGCTACCTAAAGAACAGTTTATATTTTGCTATTTGAAACGGCAAAAAGAAACAGGTCCCTATTGATGATAATTATGCTTAGGTGCAAACTCCAGTTCCGGCTACCCAACCGTCCGTTACTACGGAATAATCCCAAGCGTTTGGGATAGTAAATACCCTACTAGCATTAAGTGAATTGACCCCAAAAAGTTATCTTTTCTTTCTTTCCTCATTCGTCCTTGATTGAATATTTGAACATCAAAAAGCCGCTGATCTTTTTTTAGATCAACGACTTAGAAATTTAGTTTTTTTACATATTCTTCAACTGACCTTTTAAGCTGTTTATTTTCTGTACTCGGATTATCCATTACTATCATCGCAATTCTCTGAGGTGTAAGCGATATCATAAGTTGGATATCCTTTCGACTGTCTTCGGTTTTATAGGGACAATTACATGATATCTCATCGTACCCTATAAATGAATGGTAATACTTTCGCTCCAACGAGGAACACTAATTTCTTTACTCCGCTTCTATGCTATTTCTAACCATTCATGGAAGAAATTTTCACCGAATTACATTACAATTTTTTCGATAATCCAGCTTGATGTGTTTACATCTACACCTCCTAGTTCTTTTAAGTGTTATTGGATAATATTATCAGCAAAGAATTCAAGTTGGACCTTTCTCATCTCCCCCTTATTATTGAATGGATCTAACCACGATAAGATCATAAATCCGTGGGAATGCCCTCTCCCTGTATATTAGCCGTTACCGTTACATCATTCCTCTCATAAAATGCGAATGTACAAGAGGGGGTGATTGAATGGACGCTTATTACAACTGCTTGGGCTGTATGAACAGAAGAGTACGTGTTTTGACCGTGGACGGACAACAGCACGAAGGCACCGTCGTGAAGGTGGATCGCAATAATGTGTACTTAAAAGCGGAATCCAACGGGCGTGTTCAAACCTCTGCATTTTATCCTGGCTATGGATATGGTAATCAAGTCTTAACCTTGAGCCTGTTCACCCTGCTGGCAATTGCTTTAATTTAATCCGCTGCTCCACGTCAAGCCCTGTCTAACAAGTGTGACACCTCATATGACAGCTACCACCCCCGACACTCATCCGTCAGGTAGTGGTAACTGCTATTTGGGGTGTTTTACTATCCAAACAAGTCACTTGAATCCCTTAAAACGATAAATCCCCCACCAGCTATACACCGGTGAGGGATTTAATACACTCATTTCAAATTAGATCCATAACGACTTGGTGATGATGACCAGCAGAATGAACAGTACCAGGATAGCCCCTGTTGATGTCCAACCACCGTA
This sequence comes from Paenibacillus sp. NRS-1781, assembly GCF_050467745.1. NCBI lineage: Bacteria > Bacillati > Bacillota > Bacilli > Caryophanales > Paenibacillaceae > Paenibacillus > Paenibacillus sp. NRS-1781. The sequence goes on along the minus strand of NZ_JBITPI010000044.1, from coordinate 93,133 downwards.
GCCTCCAACTTGACCGCCACAACCTCTTTCGCATTCACCCATGGATAAGTTCCTCCTTCAATTCAAGGTACATCATAGCTTATGTATAGAGGCTTCCTATGGACCGGGCTTATCGGCAATGATGTGAATTTTTCCGTTGATTGGGCATCCGCCTACACCCTTTCTGGGCAGGAGCATAAGATATCACAATTAATCCTGAAGGAGTGAAGCAATTGAATCCAAATCAAGCGCTTAATTACAGTACGAACCAACCTTTTCCTCATCACCACCATAACCCTCATCACATCATGGTAACCCCTGTAGACCCGTATGTGGTAGAAACATTAAAATCGGTTATTGGCAAATATGTTGTACTGGAGACCACTCGTGGCAGAATTGACGGTTGTGTAGTGGATTGTAAGCCTGATCATGTTATTTTGGATGTGTACGGTAAGAAATTCTTTGTCCGGATCTGTGAAATCGTATGGATTATGCCCAATTAGACGATTAGACTCCAAAAATCCTCGCCGATCCTATACCGGATTCGCGAGGATTTACTATTGTCATAAGCTTCTGCTATTCAATATCTCCCGCCAGCGAAGAACGGAGTTCATCTATCGTTCCATTGAATTCATTCAAATCCACATTACCACGGATACCGGGAACGCTACCTGTGCTACTGTACTGCCAGGCCCACCAGTTATCCCAGGCTGGAACTGCCGTCGGTTTTTGAGTGGTGCTATATCTGGCTACCCACAATTTATACATAGAAAATGTAGGATCAAACTTGGAAGCAAAGACATTTCCCGTGTACACGATTGGCAGACGACCGGTAAGCTTCTCCGTTTCATCCAAAAATGCATGAGCCACTTCACTAATTTGCGCAGGAGTAAGACCTTTTGGGTTATTTTCATAATCCATCACGGGTGGCAGATCCAGACTGCCACCTGCTGATTCTATAGCTCTGGCAAAATTAGCAGCTTCCTGACGAGCACCATCCGTAGTTGTAGCGTTCAAAAAGTGATAAGCACCGACCAGTATGTTGGCATCCCTCGCTCCCTGAACATTTGCTAAAAATTGATTATCTTGATATGTTATCCCCTCAGTAGCCTTGATGAAAGCAAATGTCTTGCCTGCCGCCGCAACCTGCTGCCAATCTATATTGCCATTATAGTGAGAGACATCGATTCCCTGAGCATGTCCGTCGGAAAAGATGACAGGCGGGGAGGTCAGAAACACCGTTTTTAGCTTGCTGCTCCATGCCACATCAAGCCCTGTCTGTTCAGATACAAAGCGAAGCGGAACATAAGTCGTCCCGCCTTTAAGCATTGGAGCTACCGTCAACCCCATTTGAAGACCATCGACAGACGCTATGGGGTTATTTACCTGAAGACTGAGGTTATGATCTCGATCCTGTATCGTTACCGTACTTGTCTTGGACTCCCAATTGACCTTATAACCTAATTCCTCCACAATGAGACGAAGTGGGACCAACACACTCCCCTGTATTTCCTGAATCTGAATTCCCTTCGCAGTACTTAAATCTTTACCATCCAGCTCAATATGTGAACTTGAAGACGTAGCGTAAGTTTGCCCTGGAAATCCCCATAAAAACAGAAATAAAAAAGCCAAAAAACAAATTTTCTTCATTATGTACCCTACCATTCTATAAATTTTCACTTATAAAAATCGTGCAATCTAGTATCCTCAGTACCCGCCATTTTGATAGACGCAAATCATATGTAAAAGTTACGGATAAGTCATCATATATCTCAAGTTTATCATTTACAGCACTAAAAAGTCTCTACCAGCTACATAGCGAGCAGAGACTTCTTTTGTATCCTTATTCACACGGTCAAAAATGTTAAGCCTGCAAGAATGACCGAGGTGATGGACAGCACCAGTAAGGGAAGCACCGCTTTCTCCCGCAAGGTCTTAAAGCTCACATTCAGCCCCATGCCTACCATTGCCATCGTTAGCATAAATGTGGTGATGTGAGAAAGTCCGTTCATCAGACTAGAAGGAACTACGATATATTTTCCCAAAACATAGCTACCGATCAAACTTGTGATGACAAATCCAATGAGAAACCAGGGAAACTCCATTTTCGCATCCGAACGGATCTTTCCGGTTCGCTTCATCCAGTACATGATCATAAAGCTCAGCGGTATTAGTAAAAAGACACGGCCCAGCTTGGCTAGTAAGCCAATCGCGAGAGCATCCTGCCCAGCAGGCTCGGCAGCTAAGGCCACATGTGCAATCTCATGCAGGCTGATGCCTGACCATATTCCATATTGCATATCCGTCAAAGGAAGCCAGGATCGAAGGACGGTAAACAAAATGGCAAATACGGTTCCGACCAAAGCAATAAGCCCTACTCCTATAGCCGTATCCTCATCCTTGGATTTCAACAGGGGAGAAACAGCCGCAAGTGCAGCCGCACCGCAGACACCTGTCCCAATACCGAGAAGAAGCGAGAGCGAAGCATCTGCCTTAAAGCGCTTGGCCAGCCACATCGTAAACAGGATGGAAAATATGACGGTACCCACATCACGCAGGAGCAAGCCCATACCGTGATGAATAACAACATCCATATTGAGCTTTAGTCCGTATAATACGATAGCCCCTCGCAGTAATTTTTTAGCCGAAAACTCAACCCCTGAGCGTAAAGCTTCGGGATATCCCCAGAGCTGTCGGTATAAGACTGCGAGAAACATGGCGCAAGCCAAAGGGCCTACATAATGAAAGCCAGGTATTTCGTTCAGACCATACCCCACGGATGCAAATATCATGGTCAGTCCAATGCCTAAGATACGCTGGATAAAGCGATTTGGGTTAGAGTGTGAAGAACGCTTTTGTGATAAGCCGGAATTTAATGAACATTTCATGCGCTTTATGTGACTGCTCATGGTGAATACCTCCAATTCTGTCTTCATAAAGCTTAATGCGTATTTTGTCATAAGAAAAATAAATCATTATAATGGTATCCATAAGTAAATAGGTATGATGAAAATGGAGGAGTTGGCTTTGGATCAATCTTTAATCGTATTTGTTATGGTCGCAGAAAAACAAAACTTCACAAGAACAGCCGAAGAGCTACACATGACCCAGCCCGCCGTCAGTCAATACATTCAAACGCTGGAGCGTACCGTGGGAGCCCGGCTTTTGGAGCGAAGTAATAAATATGTGCGTTTAACCAAAGCCGGTGAAATTGTGTATCATCATGCCCAGGAAATGATCCGCCTCCACACCCGAATGCAGTATTTAGTGGACGAGTTGATGAATACGACAAAGGGCAATCTGTCCATTGGCGCAAGCTACACGTACGGAGAGTACGTACTTCCTCATGTGATTGCGCAAATGAGAAGTCAATATCCACTCATTCAGCCCTCCATTAGCATCGGCAACACTCAGGAAATTGAAAGATTGGTGATCCGCAATCAACTGGATGTCGGGATTATTGAAGGACAATTTCAACATGACCATTTGTATATTGAACCGTTTGCAGAAGATGAAATGTATATCGTCGTTCCACATCATCATCGTTTGGCTAGTAAAGCTCAAGTGGGATTAAGTGAGCTACAAGAGGACATATGGATTCTGCGCGAAGAAGGCTCTGGAACCCGGGAAGCGGCGGAAAAGATGTTTGCACGATTTCAGTTTGCCCCTGCTCATATTATGGATTTTGGCAGCACCCAGATTATTAAAGAGTCTGTAGAAGCAGGCTTGGGCATTTCTTTGCTGTCACAGTGGACGATTCAAAAGGAACTCACCTTGGGCACTTTAAAAGTGTTGGATATAAGTGGTTTCCCGGTCGTTCGGAAATTCTCTTTTCTGACCCCTTCTGCGGTATTTGAAACGAAAGCGACCACCGTTTTTTTAGAAGTTTTGCGAGGTTATAACGTGAAAAGGTGAACAGGTACAGCTTTCAAGCCCATAAAAAAAAGCACCCCGGAAAATTCAAGTCCTGCAATGTAATGATGTAACACGGGATTCATGGATTATTCCCCCTCTTCGCTTATTCCGATGATTTTACTATACATATTGATTTCATTATAACTGAACTCCTCCAAAATAATCCAATTGACTTCAGGTTCATGAAAAATTGCAAAAAGCCCCTGCTAAGAACAAGGGCTTGAAAAAAATACCTTGATAAATACTCCTAACGAAAGAAAGGTATTTTAAGAGGATAGATGATCTTGCCCATGATACAGAAAGTGGCTAAAATCAGCGTAGCTGCCTTGAAATTGTTGCATGTCGTGGGCGGCAATCCCTACAAAATTCCCTGTAAATCCACCTGATAAAAAGCTGATATTTTGCTTTTCAAAAAGCGGAGTCCAGGTAGGTTCATTCCCGACATGGTAATAAAACCGTCCTTGGGTTGCATGGACTTCTACGGCCAAATGTATAGGGAGCTCCTCCTGAAGTGTAATCGCATGGGGAACTAATGTGAATGTATCTGCTTCACATCGCATCATGCGTAGCACTTTCCCTTGTGCCTCTTCATAGCTGACATAAGCATATAAATAATTTTCTTCATTTAGATACAGCAGGAGCCCCGCCATTTGCAAATAGCTAACAGGTTGATATTCCAAGGCCGTTTCTACCCGAAAATGATGATCGGTTTGCCGGATGGCAAGCACATGATGCTGAAACAGACTTTGAATGGATTCTCCAGCCAAAATTCGGAGATAGCCCGGACGCTGGCTCAGTGAGCACCAACGGTCATCCGCCAGTATACGCAATGTGTTCCACGTTTTATTTAAAATGGGCCCCTCGAAAAAGTCTTCGAATACAAAGCTGTCCTTGTGCCCTGCCGGGAAAGTGGTTCCGATCGGTGCAGGCACTTCTAATTGCGGCGTATGGCCCCCGCCGGTTAATCGCAGCCAGCCTTCATCATTCCAGTACACGTGCTGCAAGGCTGTTTCTCGCCCTAAAATGGCATACTTCCCTTCCAATGGACGAGTACATAAATGAGCCATATACCAATCACCATCTGGCGTCTGTACAAGACTGCCATGTCCTGCACATTGTAAAGGGAATTCAGGACGATCGCGTGACGTAAGCATCGGGTTATGCGGGTCTACTTCATAAGGCCCGAATAGCTGCTTCGAACGGGCTACGGTTACCGCATGTCCCGTACCCGTTCCACCTTCCGCTGTAATAAGGTAGTAATATCCATTTTTCTTGTAGATATGAGGGGCCTCTGTCTTTTTCAAAGTCGTGCAATCAAAAATTTTCACAGGCTCGCCAATCAGTCGTTGCTGTCCGCTATCGTATTCCTGCATAACAATACCTGAAGATTTATTGCTGTCCACCATGCGGTAATCCCACAATGCATTCAATAGCCATTTACGTCCATCCTCGTCGTGAAATAAAGACGGATCGAATCCACTGCTGTTGAGATATACCGGGTCCGACCATGGCCCATGGATCGCAGGCGCCGTCATCACAAAATTATGAACGTCCTTAAACGGACGTCTGGTGCTCTTTACATCCGTATAGAGCAGATAAAAAAGGTTATCCGCGTAGCTCAGCTGCGGCGCCCAAATGCTGCAATTTTTCGGGTTTCCTTTTAAATCAACCTGATCGGTCAAAATATCTGTGCAGTGCTCCCAATGTGCCAAATCTGTGGACTGATAGACCCGTACTCCCGGCAGCCACTCAAACGATGACACGACAATATAGTAAGTATCCTCGACTCGTACAATACACGGATCGGGATTAAAGCCTTTTAATATGGGATTTTGGATCATCATGAGAAATTGCTCCTCCTTGCTTCCAAAAAGTGTCTCCACCAAAAACCTGCTCCTTGCTCCACGCTTCTGCTCCTGCTTCAAAACAACCCGCCCACGGAACACGCTGCCTAAGCAACGAGGCAACATCGGATACACCATACTCCTGATAGCAAACCGTTTTCTCATTTGCAGAATCGTCCCAATTGTCCCAACCCCGTGGATCAATATGTTCGCCCATTTTACAATCCACAAATACGGTCTTGGCATACTCACGCCACGGCCGCCCCAAAAATACCGGGGTAATATCAGGCTCTGCGCTTAAGCAGCAATGATTGAATACATAGCCATACGCTTGTCCGTGGGGAGTGGAAGCGGCTGTAACGTAGCTCGTTTGGTTCTCATGATGGCGCAAACTGCGAATTTCGCAATGTTCAAAATAAGCTGTCGCCCCGCCAAAAATAAAATCGACCGTGCCCTCGATATAGCAATGCTGATAGAGCTGGCGATAGTGGGCATGATGTTCTTTTAAATGGATGCCGCCAAACTTTAGCCGTTCTTTCGGTGCCGGAGGCAAGGGACCTGTAAATAACGTATCCTGATGCCCGCGAAAGGTGCAGTTTCTAAAAACCGTTTTATCACAGTGAGCATATACAGCAACAGCCTGCCCAATGGCTTCCCCCTGTCCCGCTGTGTTGGAAATCGTGAGATTTTCCAACATCAGATGGCTACCGCCTAAAAATAAAGTGGGAGTCGCAAAGGTCCCTATTTCCTCCCCTGCCTCATCCCGCTCCTTGGCATATCGATGCATTCGAATGTCTACCTGTCCGATGCCTATGATATGAAGATACGAACGGTAAATTCGCACCTCTTCCTCGTAGGTACCCGATAAAATATACAGCGTTTCCATTTCATTGGAAGGCGACTGCTCCAATGCAGCAATCGCCTCTTGAATCGTATGGAAATCACAAAAGGATTCTTTCCCTACCAGCATGGTTGCCCCAATCCTTTCATTGGAATTACAGATGTTCTGCTAAAAATGATTGCCACGCCGTTCGCATTTCCAAAGTCTCCATATGCCCACCACCTGCAATCACAGGCTGCCAATGCTCAGGGCGACCTGCTTCCTGGTAAGCTTCCAGCAGTCCTTGCGCCAGATGCTCGACTCCTTCAATAGGACACATTCGATCATTTTGACCTGTTATGCTCATTCGTGGACGGGGAACAATCCGCTTTTGAATATCCAGCGTGGTAAAATGCTTAAGCAAGCCGGGGACATAGGAATAGAAGCCATGGTGATCCAGTCCCCTTTTGGCGATCAGCGTATGGGCATCTACCTGTCCGCAAATATCAATCGTGACCTGTATCCGCTCATCTAGCGCTGCCAGCCACCACGCCATCAGGCCCCCCATCGACATGCCAATCGTTGCAATGCGAGAAGCATCAACATTCTCTCGCTGGCACATATAATCCACCAGACGACGGTTATCGTACAGCATCATGCCCCACAGCACTTGGCCCTGCCAGAGCATCTCCTTTACCAGCTCGCTTTCGGTTTTACCCCCGCGTTCATTAAAGCCCCACATGTCAATACAACAAGCGCAATAGCCCATGTCTGTCAGGGTTTTAGCAAACGAGGGCTGCTGCAAGTAAGGGCTGCTATGGATAAATTCCTTGCGTCCATTGGTATAATTGCCTCCATGCGAATGGTTGAAAATGACCAATGGAAACGGACCGTTTCCTTGTAATGGTGTGGCTATATAAGCTGGCACAGGCTCGATTCCGTTGATGTCCAGCAGGAGATATTTCAATTGGTATCCCTCTTGCTCCTCTTGCTTTAGCAGGGTGGCCGTAACGGGTCGGTCTGCCGGAAGGTCACCCAATAATGCTTGCAGCTTATCCACGTTTTCCCTCCTTCTATGCCCCTCCTAAATCAGGATTTTTGCAAAATCCTCAATTAAAAATATTTTGTTCAGAAGGTTGTATCGTCACTTGTTCAATCAGCTTTTCAGGCTGGTTTGTATTCTTCGAATGACAACGGTTGACTTCAACGCCTTCCCCGTTTTCAATATAAAAAGCGGGACCTTCATGATTCTCAATAGTCACCTGTTGAAAACGGATATCTCTCACATTGCCTAAATAAAAACCACGGTTGTTCATATCTTCGATCCCTGTCATCATGGCAGGACGGCCGGGAATCGCATTTTTCGCCATAGAAATATCAATATTGGAAAATGTAATTTCAGCAATATATTGTTCTGCAAGTCCGTATAAGAACCCAGCAGCCGCATGAACCTGTCGTGCCGTGATATCGGAAAAATGAATCCGTCTAAAGCAAGGCGTTTCATCGGTAATTGGATAGGGATTTTTGTCCCAGACATATTTGTCTTTACCCCGAGGTCCGCAGAAATAATAGAGGTTCAGAATAAATGGGCAAATCACATCTTCCATCACAATATTGCTAACACGAATATCCTCGACGATTCCGCCGCGTCCCCGTCTTGATTTCAGGCGGATGCCCCGATCCGTTTGCTTAAACACACAATTGCTGATCGTGACATTACGGATATCTCCACTCATCTCGCTTCCCAGTACGACAGCGCCATGTCCATGCACCATCGTACAGTTGGTAATCGTTATATTTTCACAAGGAATCCTCTCCTGTGTATCCTCGGTTCCTGCTTTAATCGCAATACAATCATCGCCCACATCAATATTGCAGTTACTAATACGAACATTGGAACAGGATTCGGGATTAATGCCATCCGTATTGGGGGAATCCGCCGGGTTAAGAATGGACACATTGTCAATCGTAACGTTATAACAAGCGATAGGGTTTACAGTCCAACTGGGGGAATTTTTCAACATGATATCTTTAATGGTGACCCGCTGACAACGGTCAAAGCTGATTAATTTGGGTCTCGGGTACTGTAACTCCTCGGGATGATTCCGATGCTTTTCCCACCACGGTTGACCATTTCCGTCCAGCGTTCCGCTGCCTGTAACTGAAATATTCTCCAGGTTCTGTCCATAAATACACGACGCATGTACTTCTCGCTGAACGCCTTCCCATCTGGATTCTACTACTGGATAATCAACCAAATCCGTACTGAAGGAAAGAATTGCACCGGGGCTTACATGCAGCTCAATGTTACTTTTCAGAAAGATAGCGCCTGTCAGATACGTACCCGAGGGAACAAATACCGTTCCTCCCCCGGCATGGCTAGCCGCTTCAATCGCAGCCGCAATCGCCCCTGTTGCCAACGTCGTACCATCCTGAGGTGCTCCATAATCTACAATGTTATACACTTGCATCTCGCTCTCTCCTGTCATCGTATTTGTGAATGCGCAAATAATTTATATAGGCTGAACTTAAAAATACACTGGAAAACGGAGTAGGCGGAATGGTGCTGAACAAGCGTCAGCGATGGTAAGCACCATCCGCCTGCGTAGTGGCACTTCATGTACACTGATGTTCAACCTATATCTATATCCTTATTTTTTCGATTTCTTATACGCTTCTTCGTATTCAGTAATAATCTGTGATCCACCGGAATTTTTCCAGTTTTCTACCGCTGCTTTAAATCCGGCTTCATCGGTCTCACCCATAATAAATTTGAACGTAGCATCGGTAATAATTTTTTCGAGTTCAGTTCCTTTTTCATTGGCAGTTACAGAATCCAGAGGAACGGTTGGGTCCAAAACGGCAAATTCGTTATTTTCCTTGATTAATTGATTGGCCAGTTCCTTTTCAGGGTTGGCATCTTTTAACGTGTAAGTTACTTCACTCGGTCTGGAGCTTGCAAACGGCTGTACATCTGCTTGCCACAAATCGGTGTTAATAATTCTGAAAGCTCCTTCATTATCAATGTCATAATGAGTTCCCTTGATACCACCTGTCATGTCCATAAATACTTCTTCATCAATCAAATCATTGACAAATTGAAGCAATCTTTTCAATTGAGCTTCCGTCTTCACCTCGGATTTAGGAAATGCCAGCAAACCGCCAACTCCGCTGCCCTCGGACCAAATGTGATATTTACCGTCTCCATTGGAAATTTTGTTTACAGGCACCAATTCAAGCCCCTTTTGCAATCCTTGTGACAGATTTCTCAAGTTGGTGATATCCACCATTCCCGTATAAATTCCGGTTTTCCCTTGAGCAAATTGCTGCTGCTGATCGGTTTTAGCGGTTACGGCGAAATCCTTCGATATATACCCGTTCTTATATAATTTATTGGAATACTTTATCGTTTCCAAATATTGAGGTGTATCAAATTCCGGCGTAAACTTGCCATTCTCATCAACTTTCCAGCCATTAGGTGTGCCAAAATAAGAGCTTAAGGTTTTAAAGCTGCTGTAGCGCAGATCAGATCTGTCGCCAAAGCCTGTCGTATCCTTTTTACCATTACCGTCCGGATCATCTTCTGTAAACGCTCTCGCAACTTCGTAAAGCTCATCCAGGGTCGTAGGTACTTTAAGTCCTAAACGATCCAGCCAATCTTTGCGAATAACCAAGCCTGCTCGTGCCAAATTTTTCTGGAATGGAACTCCATACAGAACACCCTCGATGGAAGCTGCATTTCTAACTTCGGGAGGTATCTTTTTTAAATTGTCATAATCGTCCAAATAGCTCCCTACATCCCAGAATAGACCTGATTTCAATGAACTTCGAACTGAAGAATTTGTCATCATCGTAAGAGTCACGATATCCGCCAATTCACCGGACGCCAGCGCTGTAGTGATCCTCTCTTCCTTGGACGCATCAGGAACCCAGTTGAACGTAATCTTGGAATTGGTGTTTTTTTCAATTTTGTTCTTAATCGTGTTTGTAGGTGGAGAGGCTGTATGCAATACATTTAACCAGGTTAATTCCAGCTTTGAATTCGGGTCATAGGTTTGGCTGCCTTGATCCTCTGCCCCCTTGTCACCGCAAGCAGCTAAAAAAACACTCATGACCATAAGTACGGCAAGAAGGCCCGATATTCCCTTTTTCATCGTGATTCCTTTTTTCATTGTGTTTGCTCCTTTTCTGATCGTATATTCATGCCATATCTTCCTCTTTCACCAGAACCTCTCGCTCTATTTTGCTAAACACCTGATGCGTCATCCACATCACGAGATAACCGATGATACTGGCTCCGGCAAAAGTCAGAATTCCTGGGTACAAGCCTAGAATCAATGTAAAAAGCGCGACAATCGCAACAAAAAGAACAAGTGTATATTGCAAATACGAAAACCCAATCACCACGGACATTCTGATTTTCAGCTTAATCCCTTTCCAATCATAATGAGCCAGTAACGGGAAAATGTACGCCAGAGAGATGAGATACAAAAAGGCTCCAATCAGCGTCACTACGCGAACATACCAGGACGAGACATTGACGATATCCACGTAGAGTACGTAGCCCACGAGGCTGTAAATGGCTCCAATGATCGCGGCTTCTTTAAAGCTTTCTTTAAAGTAACGTACAAACGCAGAGAAAATGGCGACCTCCTCATTCCCCCGAATCCATTGCCTTAAAATACTGAGCATAGCGACAGTTGCAGGTCCCACACCTATAAAGCCCAAGCCCAGGATCGTTGCAACCGTCCACAGCAAATTAAGGTAAACCAGCCGGAGCAGCCGCATGCACCATTTGTTCATGTTTTCTACAAACCGTACCATTTCGCATCCTTCCCGTCGTCATTAGTAAACGCCGTCTTCACCAAATTTCTTGGCCAGTCGATTGGAGCCCATAATTAGAATTAATCCCACCACGCCTTTAAAAAGTCCTACCGTCGTACTAAAACTCAATTGTCCATTCTTTAAGCCCGCTGTATAAATGTAAGTATCAAAGATTTCAGCAACCTCGCGGTTTAGTGAGTTCAATAGCAGATACATATGCTCAAATCCCAAATCCAGCGTGCTGCCAATTTTCAAAATTAACAACGTAATAATGACTGGGCGAATTGCAGGCAAGGTAACATGCCATGTTTTTCGGAGACGTCCGGCACCGTCCATTTCTGCTGCCTCATACAGTTGCGTATCCACGACCGTAATCGCCGACAGATAAATGATGGTAGACCAGCCTAGTTCCTTCCAGATCACTTGCCCCATATAAACGGTACGCAACCATTCCTGGGAAGTTAAGAAGCTGATCTTCTCACCGCCTAGCGCAGCAATCATTTCATTTAGTACTCCGCCGTCTACGGTTAAAAATACATAAGAAATCGAAACAATGATGACCCATGACATAAAGTGCGGGATGTAGATAATCGTTTGAATGATATTTTTAAACACACGCTTCCTGACCTCATTCAGCATCAATGCCAAAATGATCGGTAATGGAAAGAAAATCACAATGTTGAGCGCAAATATAACCAGGGTGTTACGTAATAGCATGAAAAACGTGGGCTCGGTAAATAAACGAATGAAATGCTTCATTCCTACCCACGGGCTACCCGTGATTCCCAGAAAGGCTTGATAATCCTGAAACGCAATGACCAAACCGCCCATAGGGAAATATTTAAAAATAATGAAGTACACTAGTCCGGGTAAAACCATCAGGTACAGCAACTTATGTTTTTGCATACGTAAAAGATTTTCCGTCGTTCTGTTGTTCTTTTTCATTTTCAGATTCGGTTTCATGTTCGGTGACGGGACACTTGAAGCTTTCATTAGCTCGACCTCCTTCAAACGTTTATGTATACGTTTTCAAGAGTACGTGATTTTTGGCGTTACGCATATAATCATCAAATGATAGCGTTTACAAAACCTTATATACCGCCTATTTTCCGGCTTTTCACCTTACCTAATGATTACTACACAACCTAATGATTACCCTCTTATTTCCATGCTTAGGAGAACACCTCAAGATTTGATTATATACGGAATTCCACCCTCTTGGTACAGTTTACATGTAAACGATTACGAGGAGGTCATACACTTGGCGCAAACATCACTAAAAAAAGAATCGCTGGGCAGTCGTATTTTTACCATTGTAAACAGTACTTTATTAATTCTCATTGCCCTCACTTGTCTCTTGCCTTTTCTGAATATCATTGCCAGCTCCTTTGCTTCAACCCAAGAAGTGGTAGCTAAAAAATTCATTTTGTTCCCTGTCACTTTTTCCCTGGATGCATATCGGTATATCCTGTCGACCCCAACGATTTTCAGAGGACTAGGGGTTTCGATCGGAGTGACTGTCGTCGGTACCGTGGTGAGTATGATCTTTACTGCTTTTATGGCGTACGGATTATCCCGAAGATATCTGCTTGGCCGAAATACGATTAACTTCATTGTGGTGTTTTCCATGTTGTTTAGCGGAGGGATGATTCCAACTTTTCTGGTTGTAAAAAGCATGGGGCTTATCAATTCGTATTGGTCCCTTATACTTCCCGTGGCCATTAATGCGTTTAACCTGATTATTATGCGAAACTTTTTTCAGGCGTTGCCGGATGATCTGGAGGAATCGGCCAAGATGGACGGGTGCAACGATTTTGGCATCTTCTTTAAAATCATGCTGCCGTTAGCGATGCCCTCGATTGCAACCATTTCACTTTTCTACGCGGTAGCCTACTGGAATACGTATATGCATGCCATTCTCTATATCAATGACTCCGCCAAATGGCCCATTCAGGTCTTGCTTCGCCAAATTGTAATCGTTTCCAGTGGTATGCAGGCAGAAGGAACCTCTGTGGATGTCATCCCACCTGCACAGACGATTAAGATGGCGGTCATTGTGGTGGCAACCGTTCCTATGCTAATCGTGTATCCATTTGTACAAAAACACTTTGTCAAAGGGGCATTATTAGGGGCGGTAAAAGGATAAGCTGCCCCTCGATTGCCAGTGAAATTTCAGCTCAATTCGCTTGCTTCATCTTGCGGTATGCTCCGGGCGTGACCTGTTCCTTTTTCCGAAACGAGCGGATAAAGTTCTGCGGATTATGATATTGCAATCGCTCGGCGATTTCTTTAATCGTCATATCTGTTTCAACGAGCCACTTCTTGCCCATTTGCAGCCGGTAGCCCATCAGATATTCGCTGAACGTCGTACCATATTCTTTTTTGAAAATACTGCTTAAATAATTGGGATTGTAATGAAGACGGTCCCCAATAAGCTCCAGTGACAATTCCTGGTCATATTCAGCTCGGATTATGGCGGCAATTTTCTCAGAGAGACAGCGGAATTGCTGGTTCGTCTTCTCCTTCATACTTTTTACCATAGGGGAAATGACTTGCTCCACCAGCATACGCTCGATCTCTTCCGGATTACGAATGTCCAGCAAACGATGGTACAACGCATGATTGTTCTGCGTCAGCAGCACTTCGATCCCTAGCAGCTGCTCCAATTGAATGAGATTATTCACAAACCGCACCAACAGCACCTCAAAGTTCATGGAATGATTGTTCTTTGTCATGATTTCAGTCAATAAGGAATGTACGGTAAGTCGTACTTGCTCTTCATCTCCTATTCGAATAGCGTCAAACAGCTGCGATTCCAATTCCGTCGGATAATGAAGCAGCACCGGACCTGAAATGACCGTGGAAATGTCTTCATAAAATATAATGGATTCTTTGCCTAAATTTAAACGGTGGTGCAAGGCTTGCTTACTCATCTCACAGGCTTCCTTGCTTTCTAACAAATTGTCATACGACTTACTAATGCCGATACTGATGGATACATTCAAATACTCTTTTACAGTTCGAATTAAAAGGGTGGCATCGTCCAGCACTTGCTTGTTTATTTCCTGTTCGTTCTTTCCTGTAAACATTAAAATGGTCGCCTGGATGTCATCGTTCAAAATAATGGGAAGCATTCGCTGCTGCTTTGGAATGGTCTCTTCTACGATTTTGTTAATGGCCAGCAGTAAAACGTCCTTATCCGAGGGCTCCCGATCTCCCAGATTATCCAGTTGGATCAACAGGGTAATATACATGGGGTTCTCAAGTTGTGGATAGCCCAAGCGTGGCATTTTTCGTACCAGCTCCTCTGCTGAAATACGCCTGCGGAACAGGTTGAGAATCAATTGGGTTTCAAGCTGTGGCATTTCGGACTGAATGAGGCTTTCCAGGCTCTCCTTTTCCGTTACAATGCTGTCAATCGAATCAATAATCCAGTCAATTTCATTTCTGGAAGGCTCATTTTTGAACGAAAAATTAGGATTCTTAGGCAGGCTGCGTTTAATTTGCTGGAATGGCTTTGTAAAATAAACGGCTACCATATACGCCACCACTACAATCAAGAGCGTGAGTACAAGTACCATCGTGATGATTCCAAATTTAGTCGTTTGGAATGCATTCGAAATCTCCTTTTTATCTAATATCGTTAAGTAGGTCCAGTTGTTATAAGCGGACTTGGCATAAATGACCTGCTGACCAGGCTGATGCTTCGTTTTTTCCAGTGTCAACATGCCTGAATTGTCGGGTGTAGCCGTAGCCTCTGAAATGTGCTGAAGCTGCTGGGCGGATAATAATTGTTCAACGGGCTCCGTTTCGTACAATAAATCGCCTTGTTTATTCAGAATAAAAACGGCCATGTGATCCTCTGCCTGCATTGTACGATTTAACGTTTGCAACGAAATATCCGACAGCGCAATGGCTTGCTTCTTTTTGGAGAATACAGGCAAAGTATTTACAAAGCGGATTCCCTTGTCTGTTTTAATCCAGAATAGCCCCTTATCCTGATGGTCGATATAGGTTTTAAATAGCTTCTCTCGTTCAGTTTTCGTCAAATAGGACAGGCTTCCATTGGAGATTTTCCAATTCTGATCCAGGCTAATCAGTGAGTATTCCGTTCCTTCTAATCCCATCGTAGCAATATAATTGAGTTGCGAATTCACATTCCGATACGCTACAAAATCTTTTTCTGTAATGGGATGTTTTACGACTTCATCAAATGAACTGGTCGTACTATACGTATTGAAAGCATATTCAATCGTTTGGATTTTCTGCTCCAGACTGTTTTTGATCTGAGTCATGTAGCTTTGTTTACTGTTGGAAACTCTTTCCATGACTGAGCTAATTGTTGTAAAATAGATGTAGCTGCCGAAGCTGGCCACCAGCCCTATTCCCAAAACCAGAATCGTAATAAAAATGGTGTAAAACATTCTGCCTCTTTTCATTGCGCTCCCCCTTTGGTTCTTTGCATCATACCAAAATTATAGCGCTTTCATAACAAGGTTTAAATCATTTTTTTCACGTGTGCATTTATTTAAAAAACAAACCTGGGCTTAAGCCCACTCTTCAAGCAGGCTTGCAGAATTTAAAAAAGGAATTTGGAGGTACCTTATGTTACATGTTGTTAGTCATAAAGATCAGATTGTAAAAAAAGAATTTCCAGCAGACACTTCCTTTCTCTCCCTCTATCCAGCAGTGGCCCATGAAGCTCGCCCTTTTATATTGGTACTGCCCGGCGGTGGCTACGAGCACTTGGCATCACATGAGGGAGAGCCCATAGCTCGGTGGTTGAATGATTTAGGTATTCATGCAGGTGTGCTGCATTATCAAGTCGGAGACTTTGAGGTCGATTCCTTGTTGGAGGATGTGGAACATGCCCTGAGGTGGATTCGACAAACGCCCAAAAACTGGAAAGTAATTCCGGAGCAAGTAGGTCTGGTTGGATTTTCAGCAGGCGGGCACTTGGCCTCCATTGTCGCTACCAGAGGGGTGGAAAAACCCGATCTTCTGCTGTTGGGCTATCCTGTGATTACGTTTCATGATGCTTATACGCACATCGGAAGCCGCACTCGTTTTTTAGGTGAACAGCCGACACAGGAGCAGCTTCACGCCTTTTCATCCGATCAACAAGTGGCTTCACAGACCCCTCCAACTTTTATTTGGACTACGGCCAATGACGCCACTGTTCCGGTCGAAAACAGCTTGTTGCTGGCTTCCGCATTATCCAGAGAAGGCATTCCATTTGAGCTGCATGTATTTGAGGAAGGGCGACACGGCTTGGGACTGGCTGAGGATAACCGCGAATGCCAGCAATGGCTCGCTCTTGCGAAAAAGTGGCTGCAAAAACATAGCTTTGTTACGGAAGGGCAGCGGATCACATCCAGGCTGTTTATCGCTGGTGACTCCACGGCTGCCCAAAAAGGAGCTACCGAAAAACCGATGACAGGCTGGGGCGAACACTTGCAGAGTTATTTTGATCCGTCTGTTCAAGTGAACAATCGTGCGGTTAATGGACGAAGCACTAAATCTTTTATAGCCGAAGGTCGATTGGCTCATATTGAAAGGGATTTTCGAGCTGGCGATTATCTGTTTATTCAATTTGGACACAACGATGAGAAGAAGGAAGATCCCACCCGCTATACCGATCCTGACGGGGACTATCGCCTAAACCTAATTCAATGTATTGAGTCTGCCCGGGAGCGTGGTGGAATTCCAGTGCTGTTGACCTCTGTAAGCCGCCGCCGCTTTATCGCAGACGGAGAGCCTGATCCGCTTGCTGTGGGAGCCTATCCCGCAGCGATGAGACGAGTAGCCGAGGAAACGCGGACACCGCTGCTCGATATTTTTAAAGCCTCTCAGCAGTTTTATCGTAACCTTGGAGAAGAAGGGTCCAAGCAGCTATTTATGCATTTACCTGAAAAAGTACATCCGAATTACCCCGCTGGCGTAACGGATAATACTCATTTTTCTGATGAAGGAGCAAGACAGATCGCTAAATTGGTCGCTGAAGCCATTCGTAAATGCACGGAACTGTCTGCATTAAAACAACGTATGGTAGAAAGGAATCCAGTCAGCGGTGAGAGACTTGAAAGGACTTGGGGCTAATCACTCTGACGTCCGTTTTTTATTCCGTGTGGGTCAAAAACTATACAGCTATGGAGATAGTTCAAAAGTACGGTAAGTTAAAAAGTAAATACTTAAATTGTTATATTTTAATTCTTTTGTATTTTATAGGACTTTAGAATCGTTTTATTGTACTATTTTGACACTATTTGTCGAATGAAGTGAAATCAACAATTTTGCATGGTATATTTTAGGAGCTCATATCATACATCAGGAGGAATTTTTTATGAATACTAAGAAAATATTATTATCAACGGTCATGTCTTTGGGGCTCATTGGTAGTATCATCGTCCCTAGTGCGTCCGCAGCAGTAGGTCCTTCACCGATAATTACGCCTACTGTAGAAGTTAACGGAGTATACTACAGAACTGCTACGTTACCGCGAAATTATTCCTATGCGCTGTCAAATTACCCGGGGGATACTTATAAAGTGGCAAGTGGAAATGTGACAATCTCCGCTTCTGGCGTGGTAACAACCACCACTGCAACAACTGCAAGAGTTGAGATTTACGGCGGTAACGGTAAATTGAGAATGGTATACACTGTTAAGGTGCTCTAAGATTGGAGTAAGTGTTCCTGGGAATGTGGAGTCAACGATCATTATCAAAATGGTGATTTGGTAGCGAGTTTTTTAGGCACTTTGTTAAGCGATTTCGAGAATATCAAAAGAAGCACTGTCCGTTTATTAGGGCAGTGCTTCTTTTTGGAACGAAAAGAACGTAAGTGAATTGTAGGAGTCAATCAGCCCCCGCTTACCTCGCCGTTGCAAAAATTATATTACGAACATACATTCTAAACAAGGTGAATCAACCTAGAAAAATATTCCTAGTTCTGATAGACTAATTTTGTGTTTTGAAAATTAAAAGGATAAGGAGTCATAAAAATGAAGAAATATATATTAGTATTCTTCTCAGTAATCATTGTTTCTGTATTCCTCCAATTTCCAACATTTGCTGTAGAAATCAAAACCAAAGAAATCCTAAAGAAAAAATATCCTCGTGAAATTATAACACTGAGCAAATCTGCAGATTTAAACGGAGATGGTAAAAAGGAATACTTCCTACTTACTGAAGCGGGTAATTTTTTTCTTGTTAATTCTAAAGGGGCTGTTGAATTAATTAACACAAATATAATAAGTGATGAATTTTTTAAACAGCCAACCATCCAGATTTATCAAGTATCTAAAAAAGAAAAGCACGTAGCAATAACGTTTGAATATGGGCCATCAAATACACAGTTTTATGCTTATCAATATAGAAATGGTACATTATTTAATAAACTTTCCATTATGGGTGATCAGGGTGTACAAGTTGATATAAAGGGAACCGTTAAACAATATTGGAAAAAGTACAGACCTGAGGGTGGATGGGATTTAGCTATAGCGACGTATTCATGGAGTACTTCAAATAATAAGTACCTCGGAGCAGGTCAACTGCCTTAATTAATCCTCTCCAATGAAAGGCTCACGTTTAAAGTCATCTAAAGAAGTACACTGGAACTCACACCAGCATTCAGCCAGTGGAGTCCTCTTTTTAGATCTAATTGTAAACTAACTGTGAGTTGATGAGTTCCATACCGTTAAGCTGTCCGTTCTCAACGGAAGCGACCTATGATAAGCTTAGCTTATCATAATTTACTAAATAATAGAGGGGCATTTCAACTCTTTTCAAAACTTCGTAAATGCTATAAACGAAAAATCTAAAAAGCAATCTACTTTGCTGATTGGGGTAGATGGTTGTGGTGGTTCTGGTAAAAGTACATTCGCATACAAGTTAAAAAAGAACTATCTAACTCAACTATTGTTCACAAGGATAATTTTTCTCTGCCCTCCTCTAACATTTTAAATACACATCTCTCAAAAAAACCTATCGGTGCTGATTATGGAGTATACTCCATCCAAAAGGAACTGGAGGATAAATATGACTTCAAAATTTGGGTTAATTGTCCTTGAGAAATTAGGCTTTCAAGAGTCTTGAAAGCGACGGAGAGTGTGATCGTGGGATGTGGGAAGATACTTGGATGATTTCAGAAGACATTTATGTAGAAGCTCATAAACCCTATATAAGACAACAAAAAAAACCCTTGCTATGCAAGGGTTTTTGAGGAAATGGGCCCTGAGGGACTCGAACCCCCGACCAATCGGTTATGAGCCGACCGCTCTAACCAGCTGAGCTAAGGGCCCTCAAAAAAATATGTATATTCACGCTACATTTACATAAAACAGCGGCGTTAATTAATATACAACATTTTCTTGTGTTTCGTCAATAGTTTTCCGAAAATTTTTCTTTTTTAATTTTTTTTTATGAATCTAGGGAATAAATCGAACACCATAACGTCCTTTGCGCGAGCGGTACACCTCCACTGCGCGGGGATCGTTGTAGCCATACATCCAGCCATCGTGCTCCAGCCTTTTTGCCAGACATCCTGCCTGAAATTTGGTCGTGTACAGTCTGCCGTAGTAAATCCAATACATCCGAACTCCCTCTTTTCACATGATGGTAGAAGTTAGTGTAACCGGATCGAATTCGAATTACACGGCCTGCATCATAACAATCTGCAACGAGTATGAGTCACTTTAATCAATGGCCTCGTTACACTTTATATGCTAAGCCTTATTTGCCAAAGGAGGCCGGGTCCTGACGCCAGGAACGCAGCAGTTCCAACTCTTCTTCCTGAATCGTTCCTTCACGCAAGGCGACATCCATCAGGGCCGTGTAATTGGACAAGCTTTGCAGCTTCACACCTGCTTCTGCAAAGGCTTGAGTCGCTTTATCAAGCTGGTAGCTGAAAATAGCGAGTACAGCTAACGAATGGGCGCCTGCTTGCTCTACGGCCTGCGCTGCTTTGATGGAGCTGCCGCCAGTCGAAATGAGATCCTCGATAACAATAACCTTTTGTCCCTCACGAATCTGACCTTCGATCTGGTTCTCCTTGCCGTGTCCTTTAGCTTTGTCCCTTACATACGCCATCGGCAGATTAAGCTTTTGTGCCACCCAGGCAGCATGAGGAATGCCCGCTGTAGCCGTGCCTGCAATGACTTCGGTTTCAGGATATTGCTCACGGATCACAGCAGCGAACGAATCAGCAATCAGCTCGCGCACCTCCGGGTAGGACATGGTCAGTCGGTTGTCACAGTAAATAGGCGATTTAATGCCGGATGTCCATGTAAAAGGCTGCTGTGGACGCAGCGCTACCGCCTGAATACGTAACAGATGGGATGCAATTTGCTCAGGGATATTATTTAATGTAGTCATACTTGATTCATCTCCTCAATAATGTGTTCCGCTGCGGCACGCGGGTCTGATGCAGCCGTAATAGGGCGTCCAACGACGATGTAGCTGCTGCCTTGGGCGATGGCCTGCCCAGGCAGCACTACACGTGACTGGTCGCCTGTAGTGCTGCCTGCCGGACGTATGCCAGGGGTAATCGTCTTGAAGTCCGCCCCGCAAACAGCGCGGATCGCAGGCACTTCCAACGGGGATGCCACTACTCCGTCCAAGCCTGCCTCACGGGTCAGTTGTGCGTATCGAACGACCGCATCCTGTACCGTACCAGGAATACCTATCTCCTGGTTCATCGTTATCTGATCCGTACTGGTTAGCTGTGTAACAGCAATAATGAGCGGCATGGCAAGCGAGCTGTCTGCGGAAACCGCGGCTTCGGCCCCGGCCTTGGCGGCTGCCATCATATTTCGCCCTCCGGCAGCATGTACGTTGAACATATCCACGCCCAGGCGGGTGATGCTCTCCGCACCTCCCCGTACGGTGTTGGGGATATCATGCATTTTCAAATCCAGAAATACGGAGTAGCCTCTCGACTTTAGCTGCTCTACAAAAGCAGGCCCTGCGCTATAAAACAGCTGCATACCTACTTTTATATAACAGGGAATACCCTCCAGCTGTTGAATGAGCCGCTCTGCCTGCTGCGCATCCGGGTAATCTAACGCGACCATCAGCCGTCCTGCCATCTGCTGAAATGCTTCGTTCATCGTCCTGCATCCCCTTTTCACGTCAATTCGGGTATATTTGCCCGTGATAAAGGACATCCGTCAGCCAAAGCTGATGAATGTCCTTTCCTGTAGTACTTATTTTTTATCCTCTATTCGCGTATCGCGTTAGCGGCTCAGAACCGGCATGGATTCGGATGTGAAGTTAATCGTCTCCAGCATTCTCAGCAAAGCGCGTACAGTATCCAACGAGGTCATGCAGACGATGCCGTTCTCAACCGCTTCACGGCGGATACGGAAGCCATCACGCTCTGGGGTTTTCCCCTTGGTCAGCGTATTGAAGACGAAGTTGGCTTCACCCGTACGGATCATATCCAGAATATTTGGGGTACCCTCGCTCAGCTTGTTGATCGTCTTCACTGGAATGTTAGCCTGCTCCAGCGCAGCCGCCGTTCCACCTGTTGCAATAATTTTGTAGCCCAGTCTGTAAAAGCCCTGCATCAGCTCGACAGCTTCTTCTTTATCTTTATCCGCCACCGTGATGATGATCGCCCCGGTAGAAGGGATTTTCATACCAGCACCCACGAGTCCTTTGTACAGCGCTTTGGCGTACTGAATGTCGCGTCCCATCACTTCACCCGTCGATTTCATTTCCGGCCCCAGGGTCGGCTCTACACGGCGCAGCTTGGCAAAGGAGAATACCGGAACCTTGACCGAGACATAATTACTTTCAGGCCATAGCCCTTCTGTATAGCCCGCATCCTTGAGCTTGCCGCCCAAAATGGCCTGTGTCGCCAGATTCGCCATCGGGATATTCGTGACTTTGCTCAGGAAAGGAACCGTCCGCGAGGAACGCGGGTTGACCTCGATCACATACACCTCGTCTTGATGAATGACGAACTGGATGTTCACCAGACCAATCGTTTTCAATTCCTTGGCGATGCTGATCGTGATTTCCACGATTTTTTGCTTCAACTCGTCGGACAAGTGCTGCGGCGGATACACCGCGATAGAGTCACCTGAGTGAACCCCAGCCCGTTCCACATGCTCCATAATGCCCGGCACCAGTACCGTATCGCCGTCACAGATGGCGTCAACCTCAACTTCTTTGCCCAGCATGTAACGGTCGATCAGCACCGGGTGTTCAGGGTTGATTTTAACGGCTTCTTCCATGTAGCGCAGCAATTCCGCATCGGAGTATACAATCTCCATCGCCCGTCCGCCGAGGACGTAGGATGGACGCACCAGCACCGGGTAGCCCAGCCCTTGCGCAGTTCCTACCGCTTCATCTACCGAGATGACCGTGTTGCCTTTAGGCTGTGCAATAGCCAGACGTGACAGCAGCCGCTCGAACTTTTTCCGATCTTCCGCTTCGTCGATGCTTTCCAGACTCGTACCCAAAATGTTCACGCCTGCCGCACTAAGCGGAGCTGCGAGATTAATGGCCGTTTGACCGCCGAACTGGACGATAACGCCAATCGGTTTTTCCTGCTCGATGACATTCATAACGTCCTCGAAGAAAAGCGGCTCAAAGTAGAGACGGTCGGATGTGTTAAAGTCCGTAGAGACGGTTTCAGGGTTGTTATTGATAATCACTGCTTCGTAGCCCGCTTTTTGAATGGCCCATACCGCATGCACGGTGGAGTAATCAAATTCAATCCCTTGCCCGATCCGAATCGGCCCGGAGCCGAGTACGATGACTTTCTCTTTATTGGATGGAATCACTTCGTTTTCCACCTCATAAGAGGAGTAGTAGTACGGCGTAGTGGCTTCAAACTCGGCTGCGCATGTATCTACCATTTTATAGACCGGGCGCAGGTTGTGACTCAAACGGAACTCACGTACCTCGCGCTCGGTTGTCATGCTGCCACCCGGTTGGCTCAGACTGCGAACCTCGGCGATGGAGCGGTCCGTAAAGCCGTTACGTTTGGCCTGATAGAGTGTTTCGTAGGTCAGTTCGGATTCTTCGGCCATTTTGGCTTCGAACTTGACGATGCCCTCTACCTTGTCGAGGAACCACCAGTCAATTTTCGTTAAATCCTGAATTTCCTGCTGCTCCCAGCCGCGACGGAATGCCTCAGCTACCAGGAACAAGCGCTCATCATCTGCTTTAATCAGGCGCTCCGTGAGCACCTCATCCGACAGTTGATCCGCTCCCTTAAGATGCAGACGATGTACACCGATTTCCAGCGACCGTACCGCTTTGTGGATGGACTCTTCGAACGTGCGACCGATAGCCATCACTTCGCCAGTTGCTTTCATTTGCGTGCCCAGCTTGCGATTGGCAGAAATGAATTTGTCGAATGGCCAGCGCGGTATTTTGCTCACGATGTAATCCAGTGTCGGCTCAAAGCAAGCATACGTTTGTCCCGTTACCGGGTTCACGATTTCATCCAGCGTGTACCCCAGCGCGATTTTGGCAGCCATTTTGGCAATTGGATATCCAGTCGCCTTGGATGCCAGCGCTGAGGAACGACTCACCCGTGGATTTACTTCAATGACATAGTATTGATAGCTGTGTGGATCAAGCGCAAACTGCACATTACATCCGCCTTCAATATTGAGGGCGCGGATAATTTTCAGGGAAGCGGAGCGCAGCATTTGGTACTCTCGATCTGACAGCGTCTGACTCGGCGCTACAACGATACTGTCGCCAGTATGTACGCCGACCGGATCAAAGTTTTCCATATTGCAGACAACGATACAGTTATCATTGCCGTCACGCATGACCTCATACTCGACTTCCTTCATGCCTGCGATGCTCTTTTCCACCAGACATTGTCCAATTGGACTGTAACGCAAGCCAGAGCTTACCGTCTCACGCAGTTCTTCTTCGTTCTCACAGATCCCGCCGCCTGTTCCACCCAGCGTATAAGCCGGGCGAACGATGATCGGATAACCGATTTCGTTAGCAAAATCCAGCGATTCCTCTAACGTTGTAACAATGACGCTCTCAGGTACAGGCTGTTCCAGCTCACGCATCAAATCGCGGAACAAGTCACGGTCTTCGGCTTTTTCAATCGAAGTCAGCTGTGTTCCCAGCAGCTTGACGTTTTCACGCTCCAGTACTCCGGCATGAGCCAGCTCCACCGCCATATTCAGTCCTGTTTGTCCTCCCAGTGTAGGAAGCAGGCCATCTGGACGCTCTTGACGGATAATTTGTGTTACAAAATCAAGTGTAATCGGCTCGATGTATACTTTGTCCGCCATGTTCGTGTCTGTCATGATGGTTGCCGGGTTACTGTTGATCAGCACTACCTCGACGCCTTCTTCTTTGAGCGCTTGACAGGCTTGCGTACCAGCGTAGTCGAATTCCGCAGCCTGACCAATCACGATAGGGCCGGAACCAATTACGAGTATTTTTTTAAGTTCTGTATTTTTCGGCATATTAGCGCTCTCCTCTCACTGCGGCGGCGATAGCAGCCTGACGCGGTTGCTTTGGATGATTTCTTTTGTACTCACGGATCATGTCCAGAAAGCGGTCAAACAAGTAGCCGTTATCGTAAGGTCCAGGCGCAGCCTCCGGATGATATTGCACCGAAAACGCGGGATACTTGGTATGCTTAAGACCTTCAATCGTTTTATCGTTGTTATTAATATGCGTCACTTCAAGCTCGGTTCCTTCGATCGAGCCCTCATTCACGGTGTAGCCGTGATTTTGTGAAGTAATGAAGCAGCGTCCGCTCTCCAGTTCCTTCACCGGATGGTTACCGCCACGATGACCGAATTTCAGTTTCTCCGTATCCGCTCCCGAAGCTAAGGCAAACAGCTGGTGTCCCAAGCAAATTCCGAAGATCGGATATTCCCCTAGCAGTTCAGCCACCGTGCGTACGGCATGCGGTACGTCTTTGGGATCTCCAGGGCCGTTGGACAACTGAATTCCGTCCGGGTCCAAGCGGCGAATTTCCTCTGCCGTTGTATCATGCGGAACCACTACTACGTCGCAATCCCTTTTATTCAGTTCACGCAAGATACCGCTCTTAGCACCATAGTCAATCAGTACGATCCGCTCCCCGTTGCCAGGGCTGCTATACGGATGAGGCGTAGAGGTCAATGGAACCTGGTTACGCAGTTCTTCAATTGTCAGGTCAGCCATCATTTCTTTCAGTTCTTCCACAGGCTGAGTGCCTGTCGTCAAAATGCCCTTCATCGTGCCGTGATGGCGAATAATCCGGGTAAGCATGCGGGTGTCGATGTCGCTAATGCCAATGATGCCATATTCCTTCAGCAAATCGTCCACGCTGTATTGGGCACGCCAGTTGCTTGGCACCGGCTCGTAACGTCGAACGGCAAAGCCATGCACATAAGGCCGTACCGATTCAAAGTCATCCCGAGTAATTCCGTAATTGCCAATCAGCGGGTAAGTCATCGTTACGATTTGTCCGCAATAAGAGGGATCGGTCAGCACCTCTTGGTAGCCTGTAATCCCTGTGTTGAAAACGACCTCGCCTGTTTTTTCACCGTCCGCACCAAATGCTGTGCCTGTAAACAGCGTGCCGTCCTGAAGCAACAATCTTGCCTGCATCCCGTCTCACTCCTCTGTATGATTTCCTGTAATAAGGTTCTATTATTTTAGTGTTTTGTATTTATTTCACTTCGTCAGCAGACCATACCAGTCTGCCGTCTACCCAAGTTTTCACAGGCCATCCTTTGAGCTTCCAGCCTGTAAAAGGAGTGTTGCGTCCTTTACTGGCAAATGCTTGCGGATCAACGGCCTGCTCCTGCTCCAGATCAACCATGGTCAGGTCCGCAGGTGCTCCTTCTTCTAGACGCCCTGTGTCGAGGCGGAAGACACGTGCCGGGTCAGCCGTCATGCGCCGTACCAGAAAGTCGAGCGTCCATTGTCCGGTCGCTACAAATTTCGTGTACAGCAGCGGAAAAGCTGTTTCGAAGCCAACGATACCAAAAGGCGCCAGCTCCAACCCTTTTGCCTTCTCTTCTTCGCTGTGTGCCGCATGGTCGGTTACGACGATGTCGATCGTTCCGTCCTCCAGTCCCTCGATGCAGGCCTGCACATCACGTGGGGAGCGCAGCGGAGGATTCATTTTCCAATTCGCGTCCAGCCCCGGAATGTCTTCATCCGACAATACCAAATGGTGGGGACATACCTCAGCCGTTACCTTGATGCCAAAAGATTTCGCGTGGCGGATCAGCCGCACAGACTGCTCCGTGCTGACATGGCATACATGATAGTGTGCCCCGGTTGCCTCGGATAGTAAAATGTCCCGTCCGACGTGAATCGCTTCGGATTCGTTCGGAATGCCTTTAAGTCCGTGGCGCTTGGCAAATTCGCCGTCTGTCACCGCTGCTCCTTCAACAAGCGTGTTATCTTCGCAGTGAGCAATAACCGGCATATCCAGCACTTTGGCCCGCGCCATGGCATCCTTCATCATCTGCGCGCTTTGCACCCCGACACCATCGTCAGTAAAGCCGATTGCGCCTGCTGCCTTGAGCGCTTCAAAATCCGTCAGCTCGCGGCCCAACTCGTTTTTCGTAATGGCTGCGTAAGGAAGTACCTTGGCAAGCCCGGCGTCCTGCCCCTTTTTCAGTACCAATTGAACCGTGTCCACATTGTCCGTCACCGGGCGTGTATTCGGCATGCAGGCAATCGTCGTAAATCCGCCTTTCACCGCCGCTCGGCTGCCCGTTTCAATCGTTTCTTTATATTCAAAGCCAGGTTCTCTCAGATGCACATGCATGTCGATCAAACCGGGAATCACCAGCTTGCCTTGGGCGTCGATTTTTTCGACTTGGCTCTCCTGCT
Organism: Paenibacillus sp. NRS-1781; assembly: GCF_050467745.1. Taxonomy (NCBI): domain Bacteria; kingdom Bacillati; phylum Bacillota; class Bacilli; order Caryophanales; family Paenibacillaceae; genus Paenibacillus; species Paenibacillus sp. NRS-1781. The sequence continues at coordinate 65,924 of NZ_JBITPI010000044.1, read as the reverse complement.
CGGATGCCCCTTCTTCCACAAGTAGACTAACTCCAGCGTCTGCATTTACGATTGCCAATATTTTTCCGTCCGCGATCAGAATAGATTTCAGTTCAGCCTCGCCCTGCTCATTCAATACGCTTGCATTCATAATTAATTGGTTCATGTAAAAGGTTCCTCCGCTCAGGTTTTCTGCAACTTTCGCCGCTGCTTGTTATGCTTTGCTTTAACCGTTACCAATGCTAATTCCGCGATCCTGCTGACAGTCTCTACAGCTTCATTGCCCGTTCCATTACCGCCATGCGGATTGGAACCCCGTTTGCCATCTGCGGGAAAATCCGTGATTGTTCGCTTTCCACAACTGCACTGTCGATTTCCACATTCCGGTTCACTGGAGCCGGATGCATAATGATCGTTCCGGGTTTAAGATTGGCTGCTCTTTGCTCTGTCAAGCCGTACTGCTCGCGGTACTCATCCGCTGAACGCAGCATCCCTTCGGCGTGCCGTTCCAGCTGTACCCGAAGCATCATAACTACGTCTGCCTGCAATGCCTCTTGCATCGGTACATAAGGCGCGTGCGCCGCAAGATCAGATGCCTGCATATTGTCCGGCGCGCAGAAGCTAACCTGGGCTCCAAATTTTTGCAAGGCCCACAGATTCGATCGAGCCACACGGCTGTGCAGAATGTCTCCAATGATGGATACTCGCAAGCCCTTTAGCTCGCCGAAAGTCTTGCGCATCGTGTACAGATCCAGCAACGCCTGCGTTGGATGCTCGTTGTTGCCATCACCGGCGTTCACCAGTGGGACACTGACCTTCTCAGCAAGCTCTTGCAGCACTCCGTCCGGCTTCAGCCGAATGACTCCTGCGTCGATGCCCATCGATTCAAGCGTGCGTACCGTGTCGTAGATGGATTCCCCTTTTTCTACACTGGAGGCCGCAGCGGAAAAGTTCAAAACCTGAGCGCCTAAGCGTTTTTCCGCCATTTCAAAAGAAAAGCGGGTGCGGGTGCTGTTTTCAAAAAACATGTTAGCCGCAAAGCGTGATTGTAGCACTGGAACCAGCTTTTCCGGCTGTGATTCCCAATAATGAGCGCGATCCAGAATCGACTCAATTTCATTTCGGCTAAGTTCTTTTAATCCGAGCAGGCTGCGTTCTCTAAGTTGACTGGTTGTTGTAATCATGCCTGTTCCCCCCGATTTTGATTGATCGTCACTTCGTCCTTACCGTCCGTCTCCTGAAGCGCAACTACGATTTCCTCGGATTTGGAGGTCGGGATGTTCTTGCCGATGTAATCTGGACGAATCGGAAGCTCACGGTGTCCGCGATCTGCCAGAACCGCCAGTTGGATCATTTGCGGTCTTCCGCAGTGCATCAATGCGTCCATCGCCGCGCGAATGGTACGGCCTGTGTACAGCACATCGTCGAAGAGAATGACTTTCTTATCATGAACCGATACGTCAGCGGGATTCATCAAAAGCTCTTTTCCATTTCCCTTGGCTTCGGCATTGTTCCCCCGGTCATCACGGTAAGCTGTGACATCCAGTTCCCCCCATGGAATCGGGGCGCCCTCAATTTCAGCGATTTTTGCAGCGAGACGCTGCGCCAGATGAACCCCTCGCGTTCGAATGCCTACCAGCACACAATTGTCAATGCCTTTGTTTTTTTCCAAAATTTCATGTGCAATCCGTGTCAAAGCCCGGCGAATCGCAATTTCATCCATCAGTACATGTGTTTCACTACTCATGCTTCCAGCCTCCTCAGGATATGTTCCCTTCAGACCTGGTCCCGTGTTCGGATACAAAAAAGACTCCTTGCCCAAGTTTGGCAAGGAGTCTCGTATGAACAGTCTTCCACCGTTCTCCGATCTCTCGGATACACTGAAGACATGCCGCCGCAGCGGATGCACTGATCAGTGATCCATTCACGTTACCTTGCCAGCCTCACGGGACTGATTTAAAGGTGCTATTCAGGATTTCCTTTATCCAGTTTCTCATAGTACAAGATAGCAAGCCATCTTGTGGACAAAGTTCATCACAACTACAAGAAGTATGACAGATTGAAAATCACGTGTCAACACCTGTTCAACCGGCGCCACCGGAAGCACTTAAATAATTATACAATTTTACTGTATAATTATCCATAGTTGTTTTTACATATACCATGACCAATAACAAAAATAACCGCCAATTAGGCGGTTATGCTTAATCATTATTCAGGTTTGTGAATATCGAATGTAATTTATCATTGTTTACCGACTGCGCAAGGATGCCAGTACATCTTCCATATCGGGAGGAATCGGTCTGCTGAACTCCATGTACTCTCCAGTGGTGGGATGCTTAAAGCCCAATACCGCGGCATGCAGTGCTTGGCCATCCATACGGACCCCTTTGCTACGTCCATACATCGGATCACCGACCAACGGGTGCCCAATAAATTTCATGTGCACACGGATTTGATGCGTACGCCCTGTTTCCAGTTGAAGTTCCAGCAAGGTATAATCTCCCAAACGCTCAATCACGAGAAAATGGGTAACTGCATGCTTGCTGTTGCGCTCTGTCACAGTGAACAATTTGCGGTCCCCCGAATCACGTCCGATGGGAGCATCTACCGTTCCCTGATCATGACTTAGATGGCCATGAACCAGCGCTATATATTTACGAGTGACACTGTGATCCTTAAGCTGCGCTGCGAGCGAGGCGTGAGCCTGATCATTTTTGGCTGCCATCAGCAGTCCTGATGTATCCTTATCAATACGATGGACGATACCAGGACGCAATTCACCGTTGATGCCGGAAAGATCATGACAGTGGTACATGAGTGCGTTGACCAATGTGCCCGAAGAGTGTCCTGGTGCAGGATGTACAACCAGACCACGTTGCTTGTTAATGACAATGACGTCCGAATCCTCGTAAACAACATCCAGCGGAATATTTTCCGGTACAATATCTACACTCTCCGGCTCAGGTACGGACAATGATATTCGATCACCTTCAGCCAGCTTGTAATTCGCTTTGATCGCTGTGCCGTTCACCAACACCCGACCGTTCCCGATCCACAGTTGAATCTGGGAACGGGACACATCCTTCATTTCTTCGGCGATATATTTGTCTATACGCGTTTTGGCATCCCCGGATTCCGCTGTCCATTCCAGAGATTCACCCTCCAGTTCGTCCTCATAAGACAAACCTGTGGCTTCGCCGTTTTCGTTTACTTCTTTCATGCTATGACTTCCCTTCAATGCTATCACTGCCATTATCTTTGTTCCGACGCGATTCCAGCAATGTATCCAAAATAATCAGTGCTACACCGATGACAATCGCCGAGTCTGCCACATTAAAAATCGGAAACGTATAGCTTCCAAAATTGAATTGAGCAAAATCAACCACTTCCCCTGAAATAGCCCGATCCAAAAAGTTACCGACCGCGCCTCCAAGGACCAAACTTAATGCAACTGGAAGCAATTTCTGCCCGGCCTTAACCGTCTTCCGCAAATACCATATGATACCGATCACCACCACAATCGTAATCACGATAAACAGCCAACGCTGGCCTTCCAAAATCCCAAAAGCGGCTCCTCGGTTACGATGGGACGTGATTAGAAAGAAATTGCCGATGACGGGTATTTGCTCGTACAATTCCATGCGCGTAGCCACCAAATATTTGACTCCCTGATCAATCAAAAAAATAATTAGCGCAATACCAAAATAAATCACAGTCCTTCGTCACTCCGATCTGCTTATATCCGTTGTCGAACCCATTTATTGTAGCATAAGCCTTCTCAGATCGTCCACGAATCCCCCAAGCTATTGAGCCTGAATTACGAATAAATAAACTCCAGCGCATTTGATCAGAATTTCCTATGTAAAAGAGGTCTTTCCGGTGCAAACTATAAGGAGCATAACCGACACAGCATACGCGCAGGTTAAACCTAGAATAAGGAGTGGATTCCATGTCCCCATTGACGGAGCAACAATTGCAGGGATTGCGTAACGAACTACTGGAACGTAAAAAGGAGATTGAGCATCGTTTGCAGGACAACGATCATTATGGACTCGGCGATTCCCAACGCGATCAGACCGGCGAACTTTCCCCTATTGATAATCATCCGGGTGATTTGGCTACCGAAACGTATGAGCGAGCCAAGGACATTTCCCTATTGGAGCACGACGAATTTCAATTAGAACGTATCGAATCAGCCTTAATGGCAATGGATAAGGGAACCTATGGCATTTGTGCAGCTAGCGGCAAACCGATTCCTTATGACCGTCTGCTAGCAGTTCCCTATACCATTTACTGCAAAGAATACAGCCCTGAAACAGAAGTTTCCAACCGACGCCCGGTGGAGGAGGAATTCCTCGCTCCCGCATTCGGCAGAACAAGTCTGGATGAGCGTGAAGATCAAAACGGCTTTGACGGCGAGGACGCCTGGCAAATCGTTGAAAGCTGGGGTACATCGAATACACCAGCCATGGCCGAAAGTGGAGAAATTCATAGCTACGACGATATGGAAATTGAGGCCAACGATGATAATATGGGCTTCGTAGAGCCTTACGAAAGCTTTGTAGCCACAGACATATATGGAAAAAATGTATCGGTTGTCCGCAGTTCCATTTATCAGCGTTATCTGGATGATGGTGAGGGCGAAGGTCTGCTGGAGCCAGATACGCACGAAGACGAATAGTTAAACCAAATCCTAACAGGTAAATAAGTAACTAGTAGGTGTTTAGCTGCAGTTGTCGTTGCACAATCCGTACAATATCAGCAATATAATCACCGATGATCGGCAAATTCAGCGCTCCCAACACTTGCAGCACATAGATAATGGTCGCCGCGAAAAAAGTAAACCCAAGCGCGATACCGAGTCCCCGAGACAGACCTGATATTAAGTTTAGCCAGAGCAATCGCCAAGGCCTGTTGAGCAACAGGGCATAATCAGCAATACGGCTGCGTTCCAACTGCTGCGACACGGAACGCACCAGCTTTTCTACACGGCTTAGCTGGTCTGCCTGATCACCTGCTGTGCCTAGATCTGTGACTACAGCCCCTGTACTTCCTCCGTTCATGCCTTGGCGGCTTCTGCCCTGTCTGCGCCTTGATCGTGCGGTCATGCACCATCCCCCTTTTCCCATGCTGCCCTGAACGCAGCAAACGAGCCGAGGCATGTAACGGAGATCATCCATCCGTTCCAATACCTAGGCTCGTTTTTTATATGCTGCCTGTTATTGTATTATGGGACAGGGGTCTTGTAATTATTCCCCAATATGCACGCCGATCGTTTTACCGTTCACTTCTACACGTTCCATAGGCTCGGCTTGACCAAATGTCACCGTCGTTACCAATACGTTTTCACGCAACACCGAATCGAAATTTTGAATCGCCTGATGTAGCTCACTATCTACATCCAGCATAAGTGCCACATGCTTTTCAATCGGCAGATCCAGCTTCTTACGGTAATCCTGCACCGCACGAACAACCTCACGTACCCAGCCCTCTTGCTCCAACTCAGGCGTAATGTCTGTGTTCAACGCTACGGTTAAACCATAGCCGGAAGCGGAAGCAAAGCCTTCCTTCGCTTTTTTCTCCACCAGTAATTCCTCGGCTGTAACCTGTAACTCTTCCCCTTCTGGAGAAGCCATGTTCAGCACTCCTTTTTCTACAACCGAACGCGTGTCCTCCACAGACATTCCTTTGAAAAAGTTTTGCAGGAAGCCGACATTTTTGCCGTATTTCTTGCCCGCTACCTTCAAATTCAGCTTCAGTGTGAAGTCTACAAAGCCGCTATCGTCCGTTTCAACATGAATATGTTTCACATTGATCTCATCCTTGATGATTTCCTCATAACCACTCAGCTCAAAATCCTGATCCATGGACAAAATCAATTCGGATAACGGCTGACGCGTTTTCAGCCCCGTTTCGTTACGGACATTGCGCGCCAGTTCTACTACGCGGCGAGCCGTCTCCATGTCACGTTCCAGTTCCAGATCAATCAGGGCTTCATTTGCAGTTGGATAATCATCCAGATGAACGCTTTCCCCGTTGCTCAGGTTCAAGTAAATATCCTCAGCCAGCATCGGTGTGAACGGCGCAAGCAGCTTCGCTGTCGTCAACAGCACCTCAGTCAGTGTACGGTACGCATCCAATTTATCTTCTGTAAGGCCATGGCCCCAGAATCGGTCGCGCGAACGGCGGATATACCAATTGCTCAGTTCATCCACGAACGACTCAATCGCTTTGGACGAATTCAGGAAGTCGTTTACTGCCAGCGCTTTGTCCACCACCAGAATCAAGCTGTTGAGGCGGGACAAAATCCAACGATCCAACTTGTGTGCTGATGGCTTGAACGGATGCTGCGCCGGATCATAACCGTCGATATCCGCATACAAAGTCAGGAAAGCGTGTGTATTTACGAGCGTATCTACCAGCTTCGATTTGGCTTCGCCTACAATGCCCTTGGAAAAACGTTTGCTATTCCACGGTGCACTATCGGACAACAAAGCCCAACGGAAAGCATCTGTACCGTACTCGTCAATCACTTCCCATGGATCAATCACATTTCCCTTGGATTTGGACATTTTCTGCCCCTGCTCATCCAGTACGTGACCTGTCGCCATAACTGCTTTGTAAGGAGCTTTGCCCGTCAGCATGGTCGAAACCGCAAGCAAGCTATAGAACCAGCCACGAGTCTGGTCAATACCTTCACAGATCATGTCTGCCGGGAATTGCTGCTCGAATGTTTCATTATTTTCAAATGGATAATGATGTTGGGCAAATGGCATGGAGCCGCTATCGAACCATACGTCGATCACTTCCGGTGTACGGGTCATTTCGTATTTGCCGCATGTACTGCGAACCTTGATTTCATCCACATATGGCTTGTGCAGCTCAATATCGGCTGGTACGTCACCAATCGCACGTTCCCGCAGTTCAGCAATACTATGCGGAGCGAACTGCTCTCCGGTTTCTTCACAAACCCAGATATTCAGCGGTGTGCCCCAATAGCGATCACGGCTGATGTTCCAGTCCACCAATTCCTCCAAAAACTTGCCGAAGCGTCCTTCGCGTATATGACCCGGATACCATTCAACTTCGTTGTTGTTGGCAATCAGTTGATCCTTGATGGCGGTTGTTTTGATAAACCAGCTATCCATGGCGTAGTACAATAGCGGAGTATCACAGCGCCAGCAGAACGGATAGCTATGCTCGTATTTTTCCTTGCTGTACAGCAAGCCTTTTTCCGACAGCATTTTAACAATATCCACATCACAGTCCTTCACAAAACGGCCTGCAAAATCAGTGATTTCCTCTACATAGTTACCCTGGAGATCCACCACATTGATGAATCCAACGCCATTTTCACGACATACCCGGTAATCATCTTCACCATGCGCCGGAGCCATATGAACAATACCTGTACCGCTGGAGTCCGTTACGAACTTCGCACCCAGAATCTGATTACCCTTCTCGACTTGGAAATACGTAAATGGCGGAGTATACGATTGACCTACCAATTCCGAACCCAGCAGCGTGCCAATCACTTCATGATCGCCTTTAATCACGTCTTCGACGAGGTTTTTGGCAACGATATATACACCGTCTTCCTGTTTTACACGAGCGTATTCCAGATCAGGATTGACGGCAAGTGCCACGTGACTCGGTAAAGTCCAAGGTGTTGTCGTCCATGCCAGCACATATTCACCACTACTATGGAGCTTGAATTTGGCCGTGGCACTCAGGTCTTTTACGTCTTTGTAGCCCTGTGCCACTTCATGGGAACTCAGCGTTGTCTGACAATCCGGACAATACGGACTTACGCGATGACCGCGATACAGCAGATCCTTTTCGTGAATTGTCGCCAGAATGTTCCACACACTCTCGATATAATTATTATCTAGCGTGATGTATGGATGATCGAGGTCTGTCCAGTAGCCGATGGCTTCGGTCAGATCACGCCATTGCTGCTCATACTCAAACACGCTGGCTTTACATTTTTTGATAAACTTTTCAACGCCATATTCCTCAATTTCAGGCTTATGGGAAATGCCCAATTGCTTCTGTACACCCAATTCTACCGGTAGCCCATGGGTATCCCAACCTGCCTTGCGTACGACACGGTACCCCTTCATCGTTTGGTAACGGCCGACAAAATCCTTAATTACACGCCCCAGCATGTGACCGATATGCGGTTTACCATTAGCTGTTGGCGGGCCTTCATAAAATACAAAGTTTGGTTTTCCCTCACGATGCGTGATGGTTTTGCGGAACGTGTCCTCCCGCTTCCATTTGCTCAGGATGCGCAGGTCGCGGGACCGTGCCTTTTCTTTGACATCTACTCTGTTCATAATGTCATTCTTCCTCTCTGTTCATCAGTTTCTGTAGGATTCTCTGAAAAAAAGCAACAAAAAAGCCCCGTCCCTGTAAAGGGACAAGACTGTGCTCGCGTTACCACCCTGATTCCGTAAACAGACCATTTTCAAAAAGACTGGTCCCGTCACGGCTCTCCGAGCCCTACTCAACTACAGCAGGGCGCCATTGTAACGTATGGCATACGGTGATAGCTTACACACGCTGGATAAAACTCAAGCGCTTCAGCTCACTTCTCAGGGAGGATCTTCGGTCATGTTCTGAACGTTGGCTTGCACCGGAAAAAGGCCAACTCTCTGAGGGACAAAAACATGACGTACTCGTTCCCATCAACGAATTCCAAATGTTAAATTCATCGGGAAATTAAATCAGCAGCTTCGCTGCCCTGAATAACAACCCATTACCCAACGGATAACGTGATATCCAGTATAGTATTTCAGTTATAGCCTCTTTGAAGATAAAAGTCAACCCTGAAGAGACCCAATCATCGCTGTCAGAAATGACGATTAATAAATCTCTTTCATTTCACGCTCGCGCTCCAGCACTTCGCGTTCACGATTTTCAAGCGCTTCCCATCCGTCCTGACTTAACAAGTCAAGCTGCGCCTCCACCAATGTACGAAAACGTGCCCGGTAAATCGAAGCCTGCTTCTTCAGTTCCTCGACCTCCAACGCAATTTTGCGGGATTTGGACAACGCTTCATTCACAATGCGGTCCGCATTTTTTTCCGCTTCCTTCACGATGAGCTGCGACTCTTTCTTGGCATTGTTACGGACTTCATCAGCCGCTTCTTGCGCCACGATAATCGTCTTGCTCAGCGTATCCTCAATGGTCGAAAAATGATCGAGCTTTTCCTGAACATTCAACAGCTGTGTACTCAGTTCTTTATTTTCACGGATAACGCCCTCGTAATCCTTGATCACCTGATCCAAAAATTCATTGACCTGATCTTCGTCATAACCGCGAAGCCGGCGGGCAAATTCCTTGTTATGTATATCCAATGGTGTTAATGGCATGCCGTCCACCTCCTATAAGATTGACAAAAAAACATTTTCCGCGTCACGACGCTCACTATCATCTATCGGTCATCATACCCCGTTTTGTGAATGCTGTACAGAGCAAAATCGTTCCAGTTCTTCGCTATAGCTTAATTCTTTCGACAGAAAGCTCGTGAATCCTGCCTCCAGCTATATAAACTTGCCAATTTTGACACGGAATCTTCCTTTTTTTGTCACACCGTCTGTTTCCAGCACTTTGAAACGCCCAAATCCCTGCATGGAAATAATGTCCCCCGCCTTAAGTGAAGTGGATGGATTCTCCTCCACCTTCCAATTTACCTTGCACCGTCCGGCCCGGATCGGTGTTAAGATCTTGCTGCGGCTCAGCTTATACACATCACTGGCAATGCCGTCCAGACGCAAAGATGCCACCGTCAGGTCCAGCGGCTCTAATGCAACATCCTTCGTCCGCAGATTTTCTGGAGGCAACAGTTCGGTCCACACATGAACACGATGAACCTGCTGTAAATGCATCGTAATAAAATCGCTGATCTCTGAAGCCACCAATACATGGCACCCGTCGTCCAGCACATGAATATCCCCTATTTTTTCACGCTTGATTCCAAGTCCCAATATCGCACCCAAGTAATCACCGTGCTCCAACGTATTCATTTTATGATCATCGGACGTGACGGAAAGAACCTGAATCCCCATATTCTCCTCGTCCAAATACGAATAATCGGGCGCAATCAGCGCCCGCTTTCGTTCCGATGCCTCATAACCGCCATCTACCCTAATCGTGACCTTGTCTTCCTTCGAAGCAAGCGTCTCCAATATGTACAGTTGACGCGGGTCCAAAAAATCAGTCAGCTTCTTCTCATGATAAGCCCCCGCATGACTGATCCATTCGGAAGCGCGATCTACATAATCCCGTTCATCCGGGTGAAAATGCTCATAAATCTCAGTTCGCATAAGCCCTCCTAGACGAAATTGCGAATTAAAGACATCAAACCGTACGACGCAAAACGCAGAGCAATCAGCGCAACGATGGGTGAAATATCAATCATCCCGAAGATTGGCGGTATAAATCTGCGAAAAGGAGACAAATACGGCTCCACAAACTTGGCAAGTAAATCACCGATTACACTTTCTCTTGCATTAGGAAGCCATGACATCAGGACATATGCAATGATCATGTAAGAATAAATCTGAAATAGCCAACCGATTACCTCGATCAAGAAAAGCTCACCTCATTCTGTTAAGTTCTTGTTCAGTGTCAGCTAGTATTTCCGTAATGGAGCCTTGAATTTCAACCGTATCCGGTGTACACAGGAAAATATTATTGCCCACCTTGGAAATCCCCCCGCCCAACGCATATACAGTACCACTTAAAAAATCAATGATTCGCAGCGCCTGATCCTTACGGATGCGTTGCAAATTGACCACGACTGTACGATGGGAACGAATGTGGTCGGCGATTTCCTGTGCTTCATCATAAGAACGCGGCTCATACAGGACAACTTTCACATTTTTCTGTGAATGGATGCTGACAACATTATTGCCCTTCTGGTTCTTACGTTTATCAAAGCTTGGGGTTTCAATTTCTTGATCTTCCGGCGTATTCATAACCTCTCGCTCTACAACTTCCTCTTCTTCCTGAAGTCCCAGGAAGTTCATGAACTTATTCATTACGCCCAATGGAAATCCTCCTCTCGTCCGACCAGTACAGAACCAAGCCGTAACCAGGTCGCTCCTTCTTCAACCGCCACCTCAAAATCATTAGACATGCCCATCGACAGGTGAACAATAGGTTCTCTCGTTAAAGCTTGTCCATTTAACGCATCACGCAGTTCACGTAGCCCCCGAAATACAGGCCGGGTATTCTCCGGGTCTTCCTCATGGGGAGCCATTGTCATCAAGCCGATCACGTCCACATGCTCCAGATCGCGAATTTGTTTCAGAAAAGGTACCACCGCCTCAGAAGAAAGGCCATATTTCGAAGTCTCCCCTGAAATATTAACTTGCACAAAGGCTTTGATCCTTAGTCCAAGAACAGCCGCCTTCTTATCCAATTCCTGAGCCAGCGACAACCGATCAAGCGAATGTATAAATTCAAATTTTCCAATGACATCTTTAACCTTATTCGTTTGCAGATGACCGATAAAATGCCATGTTCCCTGGTCACCCAGCTTACTCCATTTATCCGCAGCATCCTGCCAGCGATTTTCGCCAACATGCTCCAAGCCATTGTCCAATACAGATGCCATCGCCGCTGCTGAAACATATTTCGTGACAGCGATCACATTTACCTCTTCACGCGAACGTCCGCTGCGGGCACATGCCGCTTCCACACGGGCGTTCACTTCTTTAATTCGTTCCTCCAAAGACACGGGAGGACTCACCTCTCTTCCAGACCAATCCAGCTCGCCATTCTCCCTGTGACGCCGCCTTCCTTGCGATACGAAAAAAACAAATCGCTGCGGCTACTCGTGCATAAGGTAGTACATTCGATACGGCTCGGCAATATTCCTGCTTTCATCATAATGTGTCGATTGCATTGTTTCAAGTCAAGGAGCGCTTTTCCGCCGCCTAACGGGAAATAGACAGTACCTTCCCATTTATCATTACCCGGGCAATCATGCTCCAAAACCCGAATTTGGCTCATAACATGCTCATCCACCTCGTATGACTCAGAACCAATGGAAGGGCCAATGGCTGCAAGCAAATCGGACGGCTGAGATCCATATTCGGTCTGCATCATTTGCACCATTTTCAGCGCAATCTCCGCAACTGTTCCTTTCCAGCCCGCATGCGCCAGCCCAACCACACGCCGCACCGGATCACAAAAATATAACGGCACGCAATCCGCATAAAAGGATGTCAGTAAAATGCCTGGTACATCGGTCAACAGTCCGTCTGTATCCTGAAAAGCAGATGCACGATCCGCAAAGCCGCGCCCGCGATCAGCAGCCTTTACAACAGCAACGTGATTACCATGTACCTGCTCTCCACAGGTCCAGGCTTCAGGCACAAATCCGAGCTGCTTCGCAATAAGCTGCCGATTGCGAATAACTTTCTCCGGGTCATCCCCTACATGAAACGCACAATTCAGACTTTCGTAAGGCACTTCACCGACACCGCCATGGCGTCCGGTAAAACCTGCTGTCAATCCGCGAACCTGTTTCACCCAGGATTGAATATATAACAACTCCGGCAAAGGATGCGTGCCATCTGTCGTTGACGCAACACCCGTTGCCCCGGTATTCACTACAAACGGTTCCATTCATTCTCACCTCTATTGCCCAGTGTACCAAAAAGCCGCCGCCGTGTCTTCACATAGCTGTCAAATGTACATATACCTTAAGCTCAAAATCACTGTTCAAAATCCCCGTCGATCATTTCGTTCCTGGCGCTCAATATATAATTTTTCCTCAACATCACCCTGCGGCTCATGCAGTCCCTCCAATCGTACAAGTACCACATCCGAGCCAATTTTCACAATGTTGCGCCAAGGAATGACCAGTTCACTTCCCCCTCCAAACCAGCCCATAAAACGGCTGCTGCCAGGGACAACAATGGCCTCGATTTTGCCCTGTCGTACATCAATCTCCAAATCACTGATTTGTCCCAATCGTCGCCCATCTACAATGTTAATGACATCCTTTGTTTGAAACTCGGAAATTTTCATGGCCCTTACCGACGTTTCCGGTGTACTCACACGCATCACATCCTTTATTTCACTATATGAGCGAGAGAACCCAAAAAATGTCCTTTAAACGCAAAAACGATCCACAAAGGATCGTTTTTATCGGTATGCCCTCCAAGCTGCTCTTCCCTTAAAACTAAGACTTCACATGCTTTTGCATTTGCTGTATAGCCGACTTCTCTAATCTCGAAACCTGGGCTTGAGAGATACCGATTTCGTCGGCAACCTCCATCTGCGTCTTTCCTTCATAAAAACGCATGGACAATATCATCTTTTCACGCTGGCCCAGGCGATGCATCGCTTCCCGCAGAGCGATTTCCTCAATCCATGAGACGTCCTTATTTCTGTCATCACTGATCTGATCCATCACATAGATTGGGTCGCCCCCGTCGTGATATATCGGCTCGAACAGCGAAACCGGGTCCTGAATCGCATCTAATGCGAACACAACATCTTCCTTAGGCACGTTCAGCGCCTCAGAAATTTCCAAAATCGTCGGTTCCCGCGAATTCAGATTTGTCAGACTATCCCGCACTTGAAGCGCCTTATATGCAATATCTCGCAGCGAACGGGATACACGGATCGGATTGTTGTCCCGCAAATACCGGCGTATCTCACCGATAATCATTGGCACCGCATAAGTGGAAAACTTCACGTTTTGCGAAAGGTCAAAATTATCAATCGCCTTCATCAGGCCAATGCATCCTACCTGAAACAAATCGTCAACAAACTCTCCCCGATTGTTAAAGCGCTGAATCACACTCAGGACGAGCCGTAAATTGCCGTTAACCAATTTTTCTCTGGCTGATCGTTCATTATTTTGCTGAAGTGATGTGAACAGCTCGCGCATTACCGCATTGGTTAGCACCGGCAGTTTGGCGGTATCCACACCGCAAATTTCCACTTTGTTTCGGGTCATCGTGTCTTACCTCCCAAGGAGCAACATTAATGTACATTATCTCCTGAGGGTGTTTTTTTATTCGCCGTTTCCATCGCTTCCGAATATACCCAAGCATCACACCATTTTGTTGAACTCTTTCCGTAAGCGCTTTATAATACGTTTTTCCAGACGCGAAATATAGGATTGCGAGATGCCTAACAGGTCAGCAACATCCTTCTGTGTCTTCTCTTCCCCGTCCTGCAAGCCAAAACGCAGCTCCATAATCAGACGTTCCCGATCCGTCAGCTTATCCAGCGCCTTATGCAATAATTTGCGGTCCACCTGCTCCTCAATATTGCGGTAAATGGTATCATTTTCCGTCCCCATCACATCGGAAAGCAGCAACTCATTCCCATCCCAATCAATATTCAAAGGCTCGTCAAAAGAAACTTCCGTTCTTGTTTTACTATTTCGGCGCAAATACATTAAAATTTCATTTTCGATGCATCGGGAAGCATAGGTAGCGAGCTTGATTTTTTTCTCGGGATCAAAGGTGTTAACTGCCTTGATAAGTCCAATCGCCCCTATAGATACGAGATCCTCAATATTGATTCCTGTGTTCTCAAACTTACGCGCAATGTACACCACCAGCCGCAAATTCCGTTCAATCAACATGGAGCGTACTGCTGCATCACCGGAAGAGAGTTTTCCAAGCAAATACTCTTCCTCATCCCTCGTCAGCGGCGGGGGGAGCGCCTCGCTGCCGCCGATATAATAAATCTCTTCACTTTTTAACCCGAATAAAAATAAAATACGATAATATTGCAGCTGTAAAGTAAACCTGATTTTCATCTTGAATTTCATCTGTTCCCGCATGTCATTCTCCCCCTTCTGAAAATGGTGTAAAATCTCGTTGCGTCCCTTCGTCCGTTACAGCAATAGCCTGATTGCCTTCAGACCTGATCGTGTGTCCACGACCATAGTCCTGCGCTTCAAAGCATATTTCTTCCTGCTTCTGATTCGTCTCAGCAGCCCCCTCTGCGTGTGCCGTCACATCTGGATGAATGATCGCGCGGTATTTTCCCTCTGCTGACAGCTTTCCCCCATCCAAGCCGATCAGCACCCGATGATGCACATAACGAGCCCCATTCATCACCACCTCTACGCGATCCGGTTTGAGTGCGAGCATAAAGGAGTGGTTATGGTTAATGCCACGATATGGAACGAGACGAACTCGATCCTGCCATTTAAACGATTCGTCTCCCAACTCCATCACCAGTTGATCCACATTTCCCTCAGATAGCTTGTGGAGCCAGGAAGAGGGTAAATATGCATCCCACAAGGCAGCCTCCATGACCATCACCGGTGTCCGGGTCAATGGATCATGAAGTTGGTTCCCCGTATCCAACAAGCCTGTACACTCAATATGATCCTGTCCGATCCATACCTGTACCTCACCCAGAAATCCACTCATCCTTTCTGCGCGATGCTTTGAAGATTGCACAATGCGAAAGAAAAGCATCACTCCGCCAAATGCGCATAAGATAAACCAGAATGCAATTTTCAGCTCAAAGGACATTCCACCTGAAGCCGTGTACCAGATGCCATTAAACAATTCCCCCGTGCTCTGGAGTAAATAATGCATCCCCAGAATTCCTCCCGCTGCTACAAAATTGATCATATAAAAAGCACCCATCGTACGAAGATACTTTTGCATGCTGCCAAATCCAAAAGCCACCAACAGCATAATGACCGATAATGCCAGCTTAATCAGGAATGTAAATAAAAAGGACAGCTCCGGCACAAACATCATGACCACATACATCGCACCAATAACAGCCGAAGCAAGCAGCCGCCACCACACCGGACGAACTTTTCTCATCCAGGCGGTAGCCATCAGCAATACAGCATCAATGAACAAATTGACCAAAAAAATGAAGTCGATGTAAACAACCAAAGGTTCACCCGCCCAGCGTTTGCAGGATAGGCTTAAGTATAGTAGTCATGCTGTTCAAAGTCTGTCTAACGATGGGGACGGTGATCGACTAATTTTGTCGGAAAGGGGGGAAGATCGGAAAACGGTAAAAAAGGAAGTTATTACAACTAAATCAACCAACGAATCGAATTACGAGATACAGAAAATAGAAAGAAGCCCGCATCTCCAAGGAGAACACGGGCTAACTGATTTCAATCTAGTTATCGTTATTATTATTGCGTGAACGGTTACGTAAAAATGTCGGAATATCGAGTTGATCACTGCTCTGAGTGTTTCCGAATGGCCGCAAGTTAGGAGAACCCTTTTCCGCCGATTCAGGTGCAGCCGGGTTGGTAGCTGGTTTACGCCCCGGTGCCGGTTGGCTTGGTTTACCTTCAAAGCCAGTTGCAATGACGGTAACCTTAATCTCTTCTTTCAACTCTTCGTCAATGATGGCACCAAAGATCATGTTGACCTCTGGATCGGAAGCCGAGGTTACAATTTCAGCTGCTTCATTCACTTCGTATAAAGACAGATTGTTGCCGCCTGTGATGTTCATAATCACACCCCGAGCGCCTTCAATGGATGTTTCCAACAACGGGCTCATGATAGCCTTGCGTGCTGCTTCAGCCGCCCGATTCTCACCAGTTGCTTCGCCAATTCCCATCAAGGCGGAGCCACGCTCCGTCATAATCGTTTTCACGTCAGCAAAGTCGAGGTTGATCAAACCCGGTACAGCGATCAAATCAGAAATACCTTGTACCGCCTGACGAAGAACATTGTCCGCTTCGCGGAATGCTTCCAGCATTGGGGTCTTTTTATCCACAATTTCGAGCAGGCGATCATTTGGGATAACAATCAAAGTGTCTACCTTTTCTTTTAATCCCTCAATGCCCAGCTCGGCTTGATTGGAGCGCTTACGCCCTTCAAATGTGAATGGTCGTGTTACAACACCTACAGTCAGCGCGCCGCATTCCTTGGCGATTTCAGCAATGACAGGAGCTGCACCAGTACCTGTACCGCCACCCATTCCCGCCGTCACGAATACCATATCCGCACCTTTGAGTGTGTTCATAATGAGTTCACGCGACTCCTCAGCCGCTTTTTTACCCACATCCGGATTAGCTCCGGCACCCAAGCCGCGAGTCAGCTTATCACCAATTTGAAGCTTATGCTCAGACTTCGCTAAATGAAGCGCCTGAGCATCTGTGTTGACGGTGATAAACTCCACACCCTGAACACCATTTTCGATCATTCGGTTAACCGCATTGCTGCCGCCGCCTCCGACGCCGATCACTTTAATTTGAGCCAAGCTCTCCATTTCAAAATCAAATTCCAACATACTATTCCATCTCCCCCTCAATGTGCATGGATGGCCCGTCCATGATTGGCATAATTAGCAATGAGCGTTATATAAACTCACTGAACATGTTTTTTAAGCGTTCAATCAACCCCTGCTTTTGCTCGCCTTCCGCAACGGGACTGCTCTTGGTTCGGTTGGTCGGCTTCTTGGAACTTCCACCGCTGCTGCTAACGCTGGTCGATCTTCCGCGATAGTAGCGAATGGCATTATGCAAGATGCCGACTCCGCTTGTGTAACCAGGATCCCTTACACCGATAAAGTCCGGTACGGCGATCCTTACAGAAGCGGCCAGTTCGCTTTGTGCCACCTGAAGTACACCAGGCATGGAGACGGTGCCTCCGGTAAGTATATAACCCCCCGGAAGCTCCGTGTAACCCAAGCGCTTAACTTCCACCTGAATGAGTTGAAAAATTTCCTGCACCCTCGGCTCAATAATGGCAGCCAAGTCCTGCTGATTGAATTCCTTATCGACATTACTGCCGATACGGGTCACTTTAAAGACGACATCGGCTGCCGCATCATCATACCATGCGCAACCGTATTTTAGCTTTACTTTTTCAGCTTGATCGGTAAGGGTTCTCAGTCCGTAGGCAATGTCATTGGTTACAAATTCTCCGCCGATGGGAAGTGTAGATGTGGCAACAATCGTTCCTTCCTGGAAGATAGCAACATTTGTAGAGCCTGCACCAATATCCACCAGCACCGAACCCATCACCTTTTCATCCTTCGAAAGTGACAATTGTCCGGCGCCCAGAGGCAGCAGCACCAAATCTTTGATCCTCAAGCCGCCCTTCTCAACGCAGCGCAACAGATTATGTATCGGCGTCTTGCCTCCCGTAACAATCGTAGCCTCTACTTCCAGACGAACTCCGATCATACCGCGAGGATCTTGAATACCTTCAAGGCCATCCACGACATACTGCTTGGCCACCACGTCAATAATTTCTCTCTCTGGTGGTACTGCAATAACTTCAGCTGCCTTGAGCACACGCTCAATGTCCTCCTCACCGATTTCACGGTCCTCGTTGGACACGGCTACTACGCCATGACTATTTTGCAGGCCAATATGGTTGCCTGAAATCCCCACATACACTTCTGTTATTTGAATACCAACCATGCGCTCTGCGTGATCCACGGCGTTACGGATTGATTGCACGGTTTGATCAATGTCTACAATTGCACCTTTGCGAATCCCTTCCGAGTCGGCAGATCCAACTCCAATAATATTAAAGGTTCCATTGTTCATTTCCCCAATAATAGCCCGAACTTTGGATGTACCGATGTCCAAACTAACAATGATGTCATTGTTGCTCAAGTCTGTGGCACCTCCTGACTCCAAAATGAATTTCGTTCTTTGAACACACTCTGTACATATTCAACATACTCCATGCTTTCCCTCTTTTTTCTACAAATTTTTTAGAAGCCAATTTATGGTTGCAGTCACATAAAAATTTGAAGAAAAAAGAAGGAGGCAAGTCTATTACCCATAAAATCAATTCTAGCATTTTTTCACATCACTGAGTAGTATCTTTTTCTTGGGGCTCTTTGCTCGTATCCTGTTTGAACGGAACGTAGGAATCTGCCTGCAGCATTGTGATTAAACCAGGCTCTTCTGTTTCCAGCACCTGATTCAAATAACTGATTTTAGAGCTCAGCAGAGAAACCGTCGTAATAACCTCAAATTGAGAGCGTGTATACATTTTGATGCGGTCTGGAAAAGAGGGTATCGGCGCGGGAATGATTTCCGATATGTCGGCTGTCCATTCCCCCGGAATCCGAGATAACGCATCACATAGCTTTGCTTTGTAGGGATCATCCGATTTCCATTTGGTTAAAATAGGCTTCTCAACCGCAATTCCGCTACTGCCCACGCCTACGCTGGTTCCATTCGCAAGAATGGCGCGCAGGCTCCCATCACTCTGCAACTCGTAAGCAACTGTAGCAAACTCTTTAATATGAACAGCAATGACTCCCGGAAACTGCTTGTCCACCGTTACTTGTTGAATCGACTGAATCTCTCGCAGCTTCTCGGAAATGCCCGAAGAACTGACTCCGAAATACTGATCACCGATAGCCAGACCACTTCGATTAAGCAACTGTTCCTGGGTCG
The DNA here is from genome assembly GCF_050467745.1 of Paenibacillus sp. NRS-1781. Lineage (NCBI taxonomy): Bacteria > Bacillati > Bacillota > Bacilli > Caryophanales > Paenibacillaceae > Paenibacillus > Paenibacillus sp. NRS-1781. The sequence continues at coordinate 46,549 of NZ_JBITPI010000044.1, read as the reverse complement.
AAAATACATTGCCGTCAAAACGGATTTCAGAAACCCGGCTTAATGAGGAACGGAAAAAGAGAACAGCAAGCAGTACGATAAACAACAAAATGAGGAGGATGGCAATCTTCCGACTTGTTCTTTTCTTCATTCTGTTCTGTTTAAGAACAGGTATTTGGGCGTTTGGCATAGCTTCTCTCCACAAAAGCCTTTGGTCCCTCCGCTAACGGAGGGACATTACAGGCATTAATTTACGAAATCCAACTGCTCCGGCACCGGAGACTGACGATTCATTCGGGCACCCAGTCCCTGGAAAAGACGCTCGATCCGGTCATACCCTCTGTCAATATGGTGTACCTGCTCGACAATGGTAAGTCCTTGAGCGGCCAGACCCGCTATAACCAGCGCAGCCCCTGCTCGAAGATCGGTAGCCTCTACCGTGGCCCCGTACAAACGGGGAACTCCCCGTATAAAAGCTGCATTCGCATCAACCGTAATATCGGCACCCATCACATTCAATTCATCCACATGTTTGAATCGGCTTTCGAAGACCGTCTCTTTCATCACACTAAAGCCATCTGCCAGAGAAAGCAGAACCATGACTTGAGACTGCAAGTCCGTCGGAAAAGACGGGTAAGGGGAGGTAACAATCCTCTCCACTGCTTTGGGGCGGCTCATGCAGCTTACGGTCATTATATCATTCAAGATACCGATTTGAACACCAGCCCGCCTGAGGACGTGAATCAGAGCGGACAAATGGGAGGGATTACAATGTGTCAACGACACACTGCCGCGCGTGGCCGCAGCCGCAATCATAACGGTCCCAGCTACGATGCGATCGGGAATAACTTCATACGTACACGGATTCAAACAGTTGACTCCCGTAATCGTAATCGTATCCGTCCCCGCTCCGATAATACGAGCTCCCATCGCATTCAGGAAGTTTTGAAGATCCTGAATCTCAGGTTCCCTCGCTGCGTTGGTAATCGTCGTTCGTCCTTCAGCCAACGCAGCGGCCATCATAATATTTTCGGTGGCCCCTACGCTCGGGAAATCCAAATGGATATCCGTTCCAGTCAACTTGCGAGCACGAAACGTAATTTGTTCTTCTTTTTCCACGATCTCCGCTCCAAGAGCCTTCAGACCCTCCAAGTGAAGATCAATTTTGCGCTCGCCTATGGCACAGCCTCCCGGCTGGTAAATGGAAACTTCTCCATATCTGGCGAGCAGCGGTCCCATCAGAAAGATAGACGAGCGCATCTGCTTCATCAAATCTTCCGGAATCTGGAACGTTCGGACGGACGACGTATCCACGTATACCGTTTCCTCTTCATGTCGGCATGTACAGCCAAGTCTCTCAAGGATGTGCAGCATGACCTTAATGTCTAATAGATGGGGCACATTCCGAATTTCTACTTTTCCTTGTGCAAGCAAGCTTGCCGCAAGAATCGGTAGTGCCGCGTTTTTTGCCCCATGGATACGTATGGTGCCTGACAAGGGACGGCCTCCCTCAATCACCAATTTGTCCAATGTATCACCTCCGAGTTTACCGCTCACCCACTACGAAAACCTCCGGAACTAGCTTGATGCCGGTTTGAGATGATATTGTACTTTGAATATGCTTCATTAGGGTAAGCACGTCCTCTGCTGTCGCTTGACCGGTATTAACAATGAAATTGGCATGCTGTACAGAAACCTCAGCGCCTCCCGCTTTTAAGCCCTTGAGACCTGCGTTTTCAATGAGCCGTGCCGCATAGTCTCCTGGAGGATTGCGAAACACACTTCCGGCACAAGCCAGCTGTAACGGCTGAGTCAGCCTACGACGATCTTTGAAAGCCGCAAGAGCCGCCGAAATTTCCTCACGGTTGCCCTGCTTCATCCGAAACACCGCCTCTGTCACCATTCCACGCTGCTCATGAAGCACGGAGTGACGATAGCTGAAATGCATTTGTTCGGCATCATACACAGCCAATTCCCCTGTATCCAGCACAATCTCAGCGGACTGGAATATTTGTGACACATCAGACCCATGGGCACCGGCGTTCATGTAAACAGCCCCGCCAACCGATCCCGGGATACCTCCCGCAAATTCGAGGCCAGATAGCGCCTGCTTGCTGGCCATAACACACAGTTTGACTAGTGACACGCCTCCACCGACGACGATCCGTTCATCTTCAAAACGGACATAGTCAAATCCCGGTCCCAGCTTGATCACGAGGCCCCGGATTCCTTTATCGGAAACAAGCATGTTCGAGCCCCGTCCCAACTGCATCCACGGAATTCCGTGCTCGCCAGCCAGCCGCAGTAAAGTTGCTAGCTGCTCCTTGGTATCCGGGATGACAAGAGCATCCGCCGGACCTCCAATCTTCCATGTCGTATATTTGGAAAGCGGCTCATGCTCCAGCACTTTTCCGATATCATGCTCCGCTAATAATGGCATCCATTGCTGCATTTGTACTGAAACCTCCTTGTTGCTTGCCCCGCATGGTTGTATGGCTCTCACCTGACAACCGGCAGCCTGAGTGATGGTCACAATGTATAGGGTATCTTATGTCAATACCATCCGGTGTGTGACAACCGCCCAGTCTGCGCTGCGGTTCTAACTTTTACGGGCAAGACGCTCCATTTCTTTTACTAAAATATCAGCTGAATCAGGCTTGCCCAGCGCTGACGCTGATTCAGCCATCCGGCTACGCAATGCCTCATCCTCCATAATCCCCGCAATAGATTGAAACAAGGACGCTCCAGTCAAGTCCTTCTCCACAATCATGACAGAAGCCCCTGCCTTTTTGAGTGTACGGGCGTTGGCCTCCTGATGGTTGTTCGTCACATTGGGGGATGGAATTAGAATGGATGGAATACCCAACGATGTGATTTCAGCCAAGAAGGACGCCCCAGCGCGATTAACGATTAAAGAGGTACAAGCCAGCACCTCTGGCATATTGTGAATATAGGGAAGCACATGCAGATGATTGGGTAGTGAGCCGATCTGATCCCGTATGCTGTCCAACGTCTGCTCATAGTAAGATTCACCAGTCACATATACAAAATGGACGTCTTTCAGTTGGGAAAGTTGCGGAGCCATTGCAATCATGGCATCATTAATGGCCTTTGCTCCCCTGCTGCCACCGACCACAAGCACGACCGAGCTGTTCATTGGAACCCCGATGGTAGCAAAGCCCCGGTCCCGGTTAGCCTGACGAACTGTTGTAGCGCGTGGATTCCCGGTGTACAGTACATTTTTGGCTTTGGGGAAAGCTCCTTCCGAGCCCTCAAAGCTGACGGCCACCGTATCCACGTAACGGCTCAGAAACGCATTGGTCAATCCCGGGATTGCATTTTGCTCATGAATAATACTGGGTATCCCCAACTTGGAAGCAGCGTAGACGACAGGGCCGCATACATACCCCCCGGTGCCAATGACGATGTCTGGCTTGAATTTTTTCAATAATGCTTTGGATCTGCGAACCCCTTTGAAGAAACGAATGATCGTTTTTATATTTTCCACAGACAAGCTGCGACGAAATCCTGTAATATCAATAGCCTCAAACGGAATTTTTTCCTGAGGAACCAGCTTGCTTTCCAGTCCCCGCTGACCGCCAATGTATAAAAATTCAGCGTCCGGATCAATCTCTTCGCACTGTCTGGCTACGGCCAACGCCGGATAAATGTGCCCTCCGGTACCGCCGCCGCTCAACACGACGCGCATAAACGTTCACCTCGCATAACGTGATAAATTTAGTAAAATGCCCAGCGCTGTTAGCATCAACGTCAGAGAAGAGCCTCCATAGCTTATTAAGGGCAGTGTTATTCCTGTCACCGGCATTAAGCCGATTACGACACCTATGTTAATGACCACCTGTACGGCAACCATTCCCACAATGCCTACAGCAAGCAAACTGCCGTAAGTATCCGGGATGGTAATAGCGATGCGCATTCCTCTCCACACGAGAACCAGAAAGAGCGCCAGCACAGTCATTCCACCGATAAAGCCAAGCTCCTCCGCCAAAATTGAAAAAATAAAGTCCGTCTGCGGCTCGGGAACATAGCTGTATTTTTGGCGGCTCATGCCAAGCCCCAAGCCTGCCAGCCCACCAGGTCCAATGGCATACAGCGATTGAATAATTTGATAGCCTGCGCCAAGCGGATCGGACCACGGGTCCAAAAACGCAGTGACCCGCTGGAGCCGATAAGGGGCTGCCGCAATCAGGGCCGCAAATCCCGCCGCTCCCGTTAATGCCAGCAAGCCCAGATGCTTCATGCGTGCGCCTGCCGTAAATACGATTAGCATGGACGCCCCCATCATCACCGTGCCTGTACCCAAATCGGGCTGGAGCATAATCAGGCCAAAGGCCAGTCCCATAAGTCCAAGCGGGGGCAACAGGCCGCGAGTAAAGGAATTAATATCATAATCCGGGCGGCTGAGCCAGCGGGCGAGAAAAAGAATCATGCCCAGCTTCATAAACTCGGATGGCTGAATGCCAAAAGAGCTGATACCGAGCCAGCTTCGTGCCCCGCCTCTTACTACACCAATGCCTGGAATGAGGACAGCAACCAGCAACGCGAGACAAATCAGCAACACGACCTTGGCATACTTCTTCCAGATCCGATAGTCTGTTCGGGCAGTGAAGTACATCGCCACAAGACCTAATCCGGCGAACAGCAACTGCCGCTTTACAAAATAGTAGGAGTCCCCATACTCGTGAAAAGCGAGGACGGCGCCCGCACTGTATACCATAACCATGCCGATGGCTAACAAGCTCATAATACAGACGAAAAGCCATATATCCGGCGCTGGACGAGACTGCTTCATCAGGAGGCCACCCCTTGCATAAAAGTAGGGGCTTATCCAACCCCCCTACTTACAATTTATGCGCCGCCTCTTTAAAAATACGTCCACGCTCTTCATAGGACCGGAACATATCCCAGCTTGCACACGCGGGTGAGAGCAATACAACATCTCCCAGCTCAGCGAGTTTAGCTGCCTTGTTCACAGCCTCCACGAGCGTAGCGGCGGCGTCCTCCCCATTATCGACGACCTCGACACGCTCTATTCCGGCCTGACGTGCCCGGTCTGCAAGCTTATGCCTAGTCTCACCCAGCAGCACAACAGCCTTCACACCCTCCTGCAAGGAGGGTACAAGCTCGGCATAATCCGAACCACGATCCAGTCCTCCAGCTATTAGTACAATGGGTTGCTTGAAGGAAGACAACGCCATCATCGTCGCCTTGGAATTGGTGGCTTTGGAATTGTTGTAATAAGCTGCTCCGGCATGTTCTCCAACATATTCGAGCCGATGCTCCACTCCACGAAAAGCGCTGAGCGGTTCAGCCAATCCAGACGGTTCCGCTCCTGCTGCAATAGCAATTGCGCAAGCGGCGAGGGCATTTTCCACATTAAAGCGGCCCGGAAGGCCAATTTCGGCCACGCCTATAATTGGATGCACCACACCACTGGCATCGCGATATACGATGCTTCGTTCAATGTCATCCGTCACATCCGGTATGTATGGCGGGTCAGCGAACAACCCTTCCTGCAAACGTTCTGTCATCGAGAACGGAAGCAGCTTCGCTGTGATATAGGGCACAAGCTCACGGCAAACAGGATCATCCCAGTTCAATACCGCAGTATCAGCCACCGTTTGATTGGCAAACAAACGCGCCTTGGACGCAACATAGTCCTTCATATCACCATGATAGTCCAGATGGGTTTCAGCCACGTTCAGCAAGCAGGCTACAGCAGGTTTAAAATCCTTTGTTCCTTTTAACTGAAAACTGCTCAGTTCAACCACCATCCACTCGTCCGACCTAGCATCCACAGCGGCCTCACATAATGGTGTGCCGATATTGCCAGCCACGATCGGCTTCATGCCGGATGCCTCTAACAGCTTACCCACCCAAGTGGTTGTAGTCGTTTTCCCATTCGAGCCAGTAATCCCAATCATCGGCGCTTTGCATAGATGATAGGCGACCTCGACCTCGGTCACGACCTCAATGCCCAGTTCGATAGCTTTCTGCACTGGTGGGGCCGTATAAGGAATACCCGGGTTTTTGACAACCAGCTTCACTCCCGGGTGAATTAGCCCTTCCGGGTGACTGCCGCATAAAACGGAAATTCCCAAAGCCTCTAATTCAGAAGCTTCGGGACATTGTTCCCTGTCTTTTTTATCATTGACTATCAGCTTGGCCCCGGCCTGATGCAGTACCTTGGCGACTTGCACGCCACTTTTAGCCAGGCCTATAATGACGACCTCTTGATCTCGGTATGTGTCTGGATGGTTCATTTGTCTACAGCCCCTTGTTGAGATAAAGTCCGAGTCCCGCCAGCAGCAGTCCTACAGCCCAGAATGTAATAACAACGCGCCATTCGGACCAGCCGGACAGCTCGAAGTGATGATGAATTGGGCTCATTTTGAAAATGCGTTTGCCACGTGTTTTAAAGGAAGCTACTTGCAAAACTACGGACAGCATTTCAATTACAAATACACCACCAATAATAACGAACAAAATTTCGCTTTTGGTGACGATAGCGATGGCACCTATAGCGCCTCCGATGCCCAGCGACCCTGTATCGCCCATAAATACCTTGGCAGGATGTGCGTTATATACAAGAAATCCAAGTACAGCACCAATCATGGCCGCTGAGCAAACCGCAGCCGGAAGCGAGGTTGCTTGAATCGCTACGATGGCATAAGCACCAAAGGCAATCGCACTGGTACCGGACAGCAGCCCGTCCAGTCCATCTGTGAAATTGACGGCGTTGCTAATCGCCAGCATCATAATGACGATGAACGGATAATAGAACCAGCCGTTCCAATCAAACGACCAGGAAGTTCCCGGTATGCCAATAGCAGTGCTGTGATCATTGCTGATCAGAAGCCAGCACATGATCCCGCTGAACAGCAATTGCCCGAATAGCTTTTGACGGGCAGTCAATCCGAGCGAACGCTTGAAAACAATTTTGATGTAGTCGTCCAGAAAGCCGATCAGCCCAAAACCAAGCGTAGCGACCAGCAGGACGTAAAAGTCCGTATTTTTTATCGCCGAAAATTTAAGAAAGGTCAGCGTAAAAGCCACCAGAATAACGATTCCACCCATAGTAGGCGTACCCGTCTTTTTGAGATGGCTTTGTGGCCCGTCATCCCGGACCTGCTGGCCGAATTTCATTCGCCGCAGCAGCGGAATGAGTATTGGAGCGGCAATGACCGCCAGTATAAACGATACGACGATCGTCAGCAGTAATAATTGAATATCCATGGGAGTCTCCCTCTCGTCAACATCATTTCTGTAGCGGACCGTTTTTCAGCGCATCCACAATTTCTTCCAGTCGCATCCCTCGGGATGCCTTAACCAGCACGATATCATCGGCACGGAGGTAAGCTTGCAGATCTTGAATCAGTTCTTGCTTATCCTCATAAGCATGTACGTCATCAGACGGCATGGACGCTTGCGCCCCATGCGCAATGGACGCCCCCAACACACCGTAGGTGAACAGCATATCTACGTCATGTTTCGCTGCAAAAAGCCCGATTTCCTCGTGGAATTTCTTTTCCTCGGGACCCAGCTCCAGCATATCGCCAAGCACGGCGATTTTACGTCCCTTTGTTTCGTAACCGGATAACGTCTGAATTGCAGCTTTCATTGAAGCCGGACTGGCGTTATAAGCATCGTTCAGCAGGGTAAGCCCATTGGTGCAGCTCACAACCTCAATGCGCATGCCTGTCAATTTCAATGCCGACAGCCCTTGGCGCACATGGTCTGCATCCACCCCAAAATGACGCGCTACCGCCAGTGCTGCCAAACCGTTCACTACATTGTGCTGCCCAAGCAGCGGAAGCCGGAAAGCATCCTTGCCGGATTGGGCTGTCGTGAATAGACTACCTACTCCATCCGTAGTTATTCCAGTTGGATAATCATCGTTATCCGCAGACATTCCGAACGTGAACAGCTTCAAGCCGTCAGGCTTAACCGTTTCGGGTTCCGCAAGCACTTGCGGCAATAGCGGTTCATCTCCATTGTAAATCAGCAAGCCGCCGGATTTGAGACCGCTGACGATTTCCAGCTTTGCTCGTGCAATTTCCGCACGGGAACCGAGCTGGAGCAAATGCGCTTCGCCAATGTTCGTAATGACCGCTACATCAGGCTGGGCAATATCAGTCAGCAGGCGGATTTCCCCACGTCCACTCATTCCCATCTCCAAAATGAGGATGTCCGTATCCTGCGGCATGGACAGCACGGTTAAAGGCAAACCGATATGGTTGTTATAATTCCCTTCGGTTTTGTGTACTTTAAAGGTCGTGCCCAACAGAGCGTTGACGATGTCTTTTGTCGTCGTTTTGCCGTTGCTTCCAGTAATCCCTACGACAGATACACCTGTCTCCCGCAAATATGCAGCCGCAAGACGCTGGAGGGCCACCAAAGTATCATCTACTTCAATCGCATTCCCTGCAGGAGGTGCACCGTGATCCTTTTGCCATAAAAAAGCAGCTGCGCCTTCTCCGCTCACAATCTGCTGCACATAATCATGCCCGTCAAACCGTTCACCCGTGAGTGGAACGAACAGCCCCTGGGACTGTGGCTTGCGTGAATCTGTATAAACGCCCTCAACCATTCGTTCGGGGTCCGCCTCTATGTGAAGCGTTCCCCCACTTATGGAGGCGATTTGACCGATTGTTCTTTTCATCACTTGGATAAACCCCTTATCGCTTCTTTGGCTACGATGCGGTCATCGAATTCATGCACCGTTTTTCCGATCAACTGGTAGGTCTCATGACCTTTTCCCGCAATCAATACTACATCGTCAGGGCTTGCCATTTCAACAGCTTTATGAATAGCAGCTCTACGATCTATGATCAGCTCGTAGCGTTCTACAGGTATACCTTGGTCAATCAGCCCTTGCTCGATGTCTTTCAAAATGGCTTCCGGGTCCTCTGTCCGCGGATTATCCGAGGTAATAAAAGCATGATCGCTGTATTGAGCAGCAATTTTTCCCATCAAAGGACGTTTCGTACGATCCCGATCCCCGCCGCACCCGAATACACACCATACTTTGCCAACTGCAAACTCCTTAACAGTGCGAAGCACATTTTCCAGTCCATCCGGTGTATGGGCATAGTCCACGATAACCGCAAATGGCTGACCTGCGTCTACAGGCTCTACCCGCCCATCTACGCCTGCTATGGACTCCAGGCTGTGCTTGATATCAGGCAGAGCCACTCCTTCCAGCAAAGCGGCCGTGATGGCTGCCAATGCGTTATACACATTGAACTTGCCCACCATGCGCAGCTCAATATCGGTATCTCCTTTAAAAGTAGAGACATGGAAGGATGTGCCCTTGGCACCTACAGCGATATGGGATGCCTGCACATCCGACTCCTTTTCCACGCCGTATGTAATCACTTGGGCTGCAGTGATAGCCTGAAAATAGGAGGAGGCCGGGTCATCCGCATTCAGAACAGCATATTTACTGTCCGACGCATCCCGCGAAAAGGTATTTCCCAAGCGAGAAAACAACAATCCTTTGGCCGCACGGTACTCCTCCATCGTGTTATGGTAGTCCAGATGATCCTGCGTCAGGTTCGTAAAAATAGCGGTGCGAAAATCAGTTCCTTTCACGCGCCCTTGCTCCAGTGCATGTGAAGATACCTCCATCGCACAGCATTGGACCCCTTGCTCCGCCATATTTCCAAGATAGCGTTGCAGCTCTACCGCCTCGGGTGTGGTACCGGACATAGGGTAGGACTGACCACCGTAACGCATTTGAATAGTGCCAATCAGTCCAGTGTTCACTCCGGCATCGTTCAAGATTTTTTCAATTAGATAAGTTATGGTTGTTTTGCCATTCGTCCCGGTTACGCCGATCATGCGCATGCGGCGGCTCGGTGAATCAAACATATAATTCGCCAAAACCGCCATTGCGTACCTGGCATCCTTGACTATGAGTTGTGGCACAGATACATTCAATTCCCGTTCCACAACCAAAGCTGTCGCCCCAGACGCAACTGCCTGCTGCGCATAATCGTGTCCGTCAACCGTAAAACCGGGCAGACACAGAAATAAATCTCCCTGCTGTACCCGGCGTGAGTCCGCCCCGATTCCTCGGCAGTCCACTGTACCGTCCCCCACAATGCGGGAGGCAGCCAGCAGTGAAGCCAATTGTTGAAGCTGCATCTTTCATTCCTCCATTGCTCTCTCGTTAATCATAGTATGGGTATAAAAAGAACCTATCAATCCCCCATATATATACGGATTGTTGATCCCCGCTCCAACCGGGAGCCTGGCTTTGGTGCCTGACTGACAACCGTCTTGCCTGACCCGGATTTTACGAGCATAAAGTTCATATTCAAATCTTCGTATAAATCAGCCACAGTAGCACCTACCAAATCCGGCACCGTATCCATTCGATTTTCCCCGTACTTGTATTCCTTGGCAATCTGATTGGTACGAGGTGGTATTTTCAAAGCAAGCAGCGAATCCCGCAAAATATTTTGCACGATTGGCGCAGCGACTACACCGCCGAATTGAATGCCCTTTGGGTTATCCACAGCGGTATAGACGACTATTTGCGGATCATCCGCCGGGGCAAAACCGATAAAGGATACAATATGCTCCGAGGATGAATAACGTCCGTTGATCACCTTTTGCGCTGTGCCTGTTTTGCCTCCCACCCGGTAACCCTCAATAAAAGCGGGGCGGCCTGTGCCTTTCGCAACGACGCTCTCCAGCGCTTCCCTCACCTGTCGGGAGGTATCCTCTGAAATGACTCTGTGCACCAGTTCAGGCTCTACTTTTTCCAGCACCTTGCCTGTCTCTGGTTGAATCCAGCCTTTTGTAATGTGAGGTTTATACAGATTGCCGCCATTGATCGCAGCCGACACAGCCGTCACCTGCTGAATCGGAGTGACAGATACCCCTTGACCAAAGGCAGTTGTCGCCAGTTCTACCGGTCCTACCTGGGGTAACTTAAATAAAATACCATTCCCCTCGCCAATCATGTCAATGCCCGTTTTACTGCCGAACCCAAAATTGCGAATATACTTGAACAGCGATTCCTTACCTAGACGCTGACCCAGTGTCACAAAGCCTGGATTACAGGAGTTTTCCACGACTTGAAGGAAGGTCTGGCTGCCGTGGCCTCCTTTTTTCCAGCAGCGCAGGCGAACCCCGCCAACTTCAATGTAACCCGGATCGAAAAAGTGATCGTTTTTGAGATTGACCTTCTTTTCTTCCAATGCAGCGGCCAAAGTAATAATTTTAAAAGTAGAGCCTGGTTCATATGTCATCCAAATCGGCAGATTTCGATTGTAAATTTCAGGTGCATATTGTTTATATAGCGCAGGCTCATAGCCTGGTCGCCCGGCCATGCCCAATATCTCCCCATTCTTGGGGTTCATTGCGATGGCCAACGCGGAATTAGCCTGGAATTTGACCATAGCCTGGTCAAGCTCCCGTTCCATGATAGACTGTACAGACTTATCAATGGTCAGTTGCAAGTTCAGACCATCCTTTGGTTCAACGTACTTCTCAGAAGAACCGGGCATCAGGCGACCGCCTGCATCGGATAGATACGCAATGCTTCCGTCAATACCCCGAAGCTTGCTGTTGTTCTTTTTCTCTACCCCCGTCAACCCCTGATTATCAATTCCCGTAAACCCGAGAATATGAGCCGCCAAATCGCCATAAGGATAATAACGTTTGTTGTCTTCAGCAACAACGATACCCGGCAGCTTCAAATCACGAATTTGCTGCGCTTTCTCCATCGTAATTTTTCGTCCGCCGGGCTGAAGTTTTTGGCTTGCTGTTCGTTTGGTAATCAGCTTGAGTACTTTATCCTCGCTCATGTCAAGCAAGGGCGCCAGCCTGCGCGCCGTTTCTTCCGGCTCCTTGATCTGCACCGGTATCGCCATGACTGTCGGCGAAGTGACATTATAGGTCAGCGCCATACCTTGCCGATCCAAAATTTCGCCGCGTTTGGCGGCAAAAGGTATATTCCGGCGCCACGATTCCTCGGCCTTGGCCGAGAGTTCGCCCCCTTTACCCAATTGAACATAGGCGAGCCGGACCGACAAGGCTGCAAACAATACAAACAATCCCAGCAGCCCCCATACCAGCCTGCGCCGCATGGTCACGTTAGATTTCTTCAAACGCGCTCCCCTCCGTTCCTCCAAATACTCATGACATGTCTTACCTCATGAATATTCAAAAAAACGGACGTTAGAACAAGCTATCAGTTATCCTCACCTTTAATTGCAGCCGCACTTTTTTCATCGGCTACAGCGGAGCTCCCACCTTTGGAAGTCTCCCTGCTGGAGCTTGCACTCGCAGTGGTATCAGTTTTTGAATCGGTACTCGTTTTCACTGTACTGTCTTTTTGTTTAGATGCTACGCCGGTAGTTGGGTCCGATGTTTCCTCCGGCTTTACTCCGGTCACGGTTTCTTTAGCCGGCTGGAGCGTCACATTGACGATCCGCTTGCCACTCACCATTTGTGCCTTTTGCGAGACAACATAACCTTCGCCGCTTACCTGAACGCCCACCTTCATGAGCGTCAACACTTGCAGCGTGTCACGCAACGAGACGCCTGTAAAGTCGGGAATGGTCATGTTGGCACTATCCTCAGTCAGCAAATAAATGCGTTGTCCCGGCTTCATTTTGACGCCTGCCTCCGGATACTGACGGACAATTTTGGAGCCTTTGCCGACCGTTTCATAGGCAATCCCCTGTTTGAGCAATGCGTTTTGCGCATCCTTCTTCACCTGACCGGTTAATTGTGGCACTGTCGGCAGATTCACCGTTTTCACAGTAGCACTGTCTGATTTATTCGCTTTGGCTCCTGTTTTGGGAACTCCCATATATTGCAGCGACTGGGATACGATTTTTTTGAACACAGGGGCTGCTGCGGTACCTCCACCTACCGATTTGTTAGGTTCATCCATAACAATCAGGACAGCTATTTTCGGATCATTCACGGGTGCAAAGCCGATAAAGGACACGACATCCTTCGAATGGTCATACACTTTGCCCACAACTTTCGTCGCTGTGCCTGTTTTACCAGCAACACGATACCCATCAATATAAGCAAGACGCCCGGTGCCAATTTCTTGGTCAGACACGACCTGCTCCAGATAGCTGCTGGTCTGTAATGCCGATTCCTGCGAAATCACCTGGCGGACTTCCTTCGGTTGAATCGTCTGTACTTCCCCTGTATCCGGGTTCGTAATTTCCTTCACCAGATGAGGCTGCATCAGCTTACCACCGTTAGCAATGGCCGAGATAGCCACTACCTGCTGGATTGGAGTTACCTGAACACGTCCGTGTCCATATGCAGCCGTTGCGACTTCGGATTTGTATTGGGTGTGGAACGTAATGGCTCCGCTAGACTCACTCGGAAGATCAATCCCTGTTTTCACACCAAATCCGAAGTTGTTAATATATTTCCTCAACCTTTCGCCGCCCAGCTTATCCAGCCCCAGATGGACGAAACCGACGTTACTTGAACGCTTAACCCCTTGAAGATAGGTTAACGTTCCCCAATTTCGACTCACGTCACGAATATCCCATCCCCCGACTCGGATCATACCAGACTGATAGGTTTCATTTGGATTGAACACCTTTTCCTGAACTGCCGCAGCCAAGGTTACAATCTTAAACGTGGAGCCTGGCTCATAGATGGACTGAGTTGCATTATTACGGAAATATTCCATCGAAGATGTGCTCCCGTATGTATTGGGATTAAAATTGGGGTAACTTGCCATACCGAGAACGTCCATCGTTTTGGGATCTGCTGCTACAACCGTCATCGTTTTCGGATTGTATGTTGCAATAGCTTCCTGCATAGCGCCCTCTATATAATACTGAATTGTATCATCAATCGTCAGCTTTAAATTCTTACCATTTTGTGCCGGTTCATAGATGCTCTCCGATCCCTGAAGAGGAACTCCCTTTCGATCTCGCTGATAAAGAAGCTTTCCAGCCGTACCCGAGAGCTCTTTATTATAATAAGCTTCCAACCCCATGCCTGCTGTACCATCTTTACGGTAATAGCCAAGAACATGAGAAGCCAGTTTATTTTCCGGGTAATAGCGTTTGGATTCCTGAACCGTATCCACAGCTCCAATCACTTCGTACTTATCCTTTAAATATTCTTTGAACCTATCCACCTGAGTTTTGAGCTCAGGATCTACCTTCCAGCCTCCGTTACGGATCTCGCGGTTTATTAAATATTTACCGTCTTTGTCCTTGGCCGAGAGATGCTTTCTCAGTTCGTCCTCAGGTGTTTTGAGCAGCTGATGCAGTTTGGCTACGACCTCGTTTTCCAGATCATATTCCTGAATGATGCTTGGGTTGACCACTACCGTATAAGCAGGGGCATCTGCAGCCAGTACATTTCCCTTGCGATCCGTAATCGTTCCGCGCTTGGGCTGGATCACCTGGTCTCTTTTCACCTGCGTAACTACCTGATTATGCCAGTATTCCCCGCTCACGACCTGAATCCAAAATACCTTAAGTAGCAGAACAAGAAAAAAGAGGGTAATACATCCCCCTATCAGCAGTGTGCGAAGCTTTATTCTTTTGACCATAGCTCAAACCTCTCTGCGAAAAAATGTACGTCAGAGCATAGCTTGATGCTATGCTCCTAACTAACTATTTGGCAGCCTGCTTTTCCACACGAATGGGCTCTCTTGTCGGCTCGATATATCCCTGTTCCTTTGCCGTAGGTACAATCTGATTTTCCAGCCGTTCCTTCTGAATTTTCAGTTGGGCGATATTGGTCTGTAATTTGGAAATGTCCTTGCTCGCTGTATTAATCGAATAATTGATTTGATAAATGTGCGCGTACCTGCCAATCAGCATACCAGCAATGATAATGCACGCTACAAGTGTCAAAATATACAGCAGCTTTTCCCGAATCGGCAGCTCTCTGCGGCGTGTAACGACTTTGGTGGTTTCACGATACCGTTGTTGCTGAACCTGTTCCTGACGGGCTCTTTCTTTTACAGCCAAATTACCGCGTGTATAAGCCATGTCGCCTCTCCTTCTCCATTAAATTCATAATTTCTCGGCAACTCTCAGCTTGGCTGACCGGGACCGTGGATTAAGCTCCAATTCCTGCTCTGATGCCACAATCGGCTTACGATTCACCAGCTTTAGATCGCCTATCATTTTGTCCTCCAAAATAGGCAAATCAGATGGATATATGCTTCTCGCCAAATACTCCTTGAAAATATGCTTGCATATCCGATCCTCCAGAGAATGGAACGTAATGACCGAAATTCTGCCCCCTGGAGCCAGGCATTTAACTGCCTGATGCAAAGTATCTTCCAGTGCACCCAACTCATCGTTTACAGCGATCCGCAAAGCCTGAAAGCTGCGTTTGGCCGGATGTCCCCCGGTTCTGCGTGCCGCAGCCGGAATTCCTTCTTTGATAATATCGACAAGTTCCCCTGTTGTGTGAATAGGCTTGTTCTTTCGACGTTCAACCATAATCTTCGCGATCCGGCGTGAAAACTTCTCTTCTCCATAGTGAAACAAAATACGCGCAATCTCTGCTTCTGGCCATTCATTGACAATCTCGTAAGCCGTCAGCGAGCTACTCTGATCCATCCGCATATCAAGCGGCGCATCATGATTGTAGCTGAATCCCCGCTCCCCCTCATCGAACTGGGGCGAGGACACACCCAGATCGAACAAAATACCCTGGACCTGTGGGACGCCGTCTTTTTCGGGCAATCCCAGTTCAGCCAGCCTGTCCTGCAAGTGGCGAAAGTTGGACTTCACCAATGAAATCTTTCCTTCGTAGGCCGACAGCTTCTCGCGCGCATTGTTCAATGCCCAGTCATCCTGATCAAAGGCAATCAGCCTTCCCTCAGGGCCAAGCTGTGACGCAATGACGGAACTGTGTCCTGCCCCTCCCAACGTGCAGTCCACATAGATCCCGTCCTGCCTGATGTTTAGTGCCTGTGTTGCTTCTTCCTTGAGTACGGTAATGTGGTGAAACAAACGGCTGACCTCCTAAATTACAATTCAAAGTTGAAATCAACCAATTTCTCAGCAATGTCGTTAAATGCTTCTTCTGATTGGCTGAAATATTGCTCCCAAGTGTGCTTGCTCCAAATCTCTACCCGGGTAGACACTCCCAATACGACGCACTCTTTGGTAAGCTTGGCGTATTCGCACAAATTCCCCGGTAAATTTACCCTGCCCTGTTTGTCCAATTCGCATTCAGTCGCGCCCGAGAAAAAAAACCGGGTAAACGCCCGCGCATCGGCCTTCATCAAAGGCAGTGCTTTAAGTTTTTTCTCCATGACAGCCCACTCATCCATGGGATACACGAAGAGGCATTGGTCCAGCCCGCGGGTAACCACGAACGAGGCACCGAGAAGTTCACGAAACTTGGCCGGAACAGTAAGCCGCCCCTTCTCATCAATGCTATGTTGGAACTCCCCCATAAACATTGGTTTCGTCACCCCTTACCCCATTCTCCCACTTTGGCCCATTTTCCACCACCTAAGCATAATAGATTCGCTTTAAAAAATCAAAGACCTTCTTTACATTTCCAAAAAGTGATAAACGACAAATCCATACGATGATGTCTATTATTGTCGCCAAGTATCATAACTCGCCAAAAAGCCCCTTATTCCATGAGACGAACTCCCGACAATATGCATCAGGTTTCGAAACAACATGAAAATAAAGGGCTTAGTCCCATTCATCATACCAACCTATACAGACACCTGTGTTACACGTTAAAACCTTTGAACCCGGACATTGTGATCGGCAATGCTCAAGTTATGCATTCCAGCTATCCAGATAGACCTTTTGGTCCTCTGTTAAAGAATCAATTTGGATTCCCAGGCTATCTAGCTTGAAGCGGGCTACCTGCGCATCAATTTCATAAGGTACATTAATTACGGCTTTGCCCAACTCATTATAACGATCGTTCACATATTTCAAGCCAAGCGCCTGAAGCGCAAACGTGGTATCCATGATTTCCGCAGGATGACCATCCGCCGCAGCCAAATTCACGAGGCGTCCTTCTGCCAGCAAATACATTTTACGTCCATCCTTGAAGCGGTACTCCTCAATGTTACGACGCACCGTCCGAATGGATTCGGAACGTTTGGCAAGCTCAGGCTTACTAACCTCCACATCAAAATGCCCCGCATTGCACAGCACAGCCCCGTCCTTCATGACATCAAAGTGCTCCCCGGTAATTACGGCTTTGTTGCCAGTCACCGTAATGAAGAAGTCACCCAGCTTGGCTGCTTCCACCATCGGCAACACATGGAAACCATCCATATGCGCTTCTACTGCCTTGATAGGATCAACTTCGGTTACGACCACATTGGCTCCCAGCCCTTTCGCACGCATCGCAACCCCTTTACCACACCAGCCATAACCCACCACGACGACCGTGCTGCCTGCCACAACCAGGTTGGTTGTGCGAATAATGCCGTCGAATGCTGACTGTCCAGTACCATAACGATTGTCAAACAAATATTTGCAGTAAGCATCATTAACGGCCACCATCGGGAAGTGGAGTTGACCTTCTTTTTCGAGCGCCTTCAAGCGGATAATCCCGGTAGTCGTTTCTTCCGCCCCACCGCGGATGGTAGAAATCAAATCAGGGCGTTCGGATTGCAAGAGAGTAACCAGGTCGCCCCCGTCATCAATAATAAGGTCCGGCTTCGTTTCCAGCGCCTTAATTTGCAAGCTTTTAAACTCAGCAGGGTCCGGATTGTATTTAGCCAAAACCGTAACTCCATCTTCAACCAATGCTGCGCAAACATCATCTTGAGTGGACAACGGATTACTACCCGTAATTGTAACCTCAGCCCCGCCCGCCTGTACTACTTTAGCCAGGTAGGCCGTTTTGGCCTCCAGATGCAGACAGATGGTTACCTTCAGACCCTTAAAAGGCTGCTCCTGCTCGAACTGTTGACGTATACGGTTCAATACCGGCATATGGGCTTGCACCCAATCAATTTTCAGATGACCCTCAGGCGCCAGATTAAGATCGTGAACGATGCTGTTTTGCAAAGAATGGGAAGTCATATTTGTTCCTCCTTCATATTGGTTGTAGCTGTTAACATGCTAAATCATACATAAATGACACGATGCGTACCCGTCAGATCGGTCGGCACATCCATAATCATATCGATCAGGCTGAGACCGTAACGGTTTAGAAAATGATAGATCGTATACACCCGTTCCTGGGGCTGTCCGAACGGAAAAAGTGACCACTCGATGCGATCCCATTGACGAAGCGCTGTTTCATTTTGCCGGAACAGTGCTCCCTGAACTTTTGCTTCCAGATAGGCAATCTGCTCCAGAATCTTTTCACGGTTGGTTTCCCCAATCCGAAGCAAACCTTTTTCAATCAAGCCTGACTGCTGTATCAGTGGTTCATACATTCGGACAAAAGCTTCCTTGGCCCCGGCAAATTGCTCCTGCATTCCAAGTTGATCGTGGGTGACAACCCATTGCTTTTTCCGTTCCTCAAGCCCGTCTCTAACTTCTCCAAAGCTCAATTCGTACTTAAGCATATGCTTCTCCACACCTGGCTCCACCAACATGAAGGACATCCGTGGCAGCAGTAGTGGCATCTGCATCCCCAGCACGCCGAAAGCGTCGCGTGTAATCGCCCAGTAGGCAATTTCTCCTAGACCCAGCACAGAGGCCAGCACTGGAAACAGTGAGTCCTGCATAAGAGGGCGGGTTAGGACATTGTTACTAAAACGTTCTGGATGCCTGTCTGTCTCTTCGAGCAGTTCTTCGACTGTAAATGCTACCTGACCGCGGCGATCCGTGAATAGACCATCTTGCTTGAACAGCAGTAAGCGTTCTTCTTCATGGATATAAAAGAGATTGGCGCCGCCTTCATGCACATCTGCTTGCAAATGATAGCCATAATCTACAATCCGTGCAGCAGTCGCATGGTAAGCTTGCTCCAGCTCATCATTGTGTTGAACCAACCGACGGAAAACGGATGTCTCCAGCTTGCGCAGCGAAGGATCAGCTGAATCCAGCAGCACTAATCCGTAGGCACCAAAAAGAAGTCCCATCAACTTGGCGAAACCTTCACCTAATCCGTAAGAATCATTGAAACCATGCTTAATCATGCGTAAAATATCAGCCTTATGCTCTGAGTCAGGCAAGCTTTGCTCTAAATCAGCCATAGCTTGCTTCCACTCTGCGGCATCGACCTTAATCGCACTAACCGAAGAACGACGTTCCGGCTGCTTATTCAGCTTGATTTTGACTGCTTGCAGGTCATTCCCCATTACATATGAATGATTGACCTCATCCCAGTCATGATCCTCACCCGCAATCCAGAAAACGGGAATAACTGGACGCCCCAGCCGCTCCTCCGCTTCCCTGGCCGCCTTAATAATCGTAGCAGCTTTGTAAACGACCAGCATCGGACCTGTGAACAGTCCACTTTGCTGCCCGCCAACTACCACCAGAGCGTCTAGCTGTTCCAGCCGATCCAATGAAGCATGAACTGCCTCGTGTGCGTTGTATTGCTCATTGTATATGCGGAGACATGCTACGACATCGTTACGATTTAATCGCAGATGCTCCGTCTCATCCAGGCGCTTCGCTCGTTGGGCATAAGCATCGGCATGCAGAACATCATATTCATACAAATCGCGTGCGCGTCCTGTACCCTGTATGTAATCTTCTGCCAAAGCCGACCCTCCGCGAAGCTCTTCCGGAATTATTCTCATGGGTCTGCCTCCTGTCTCCACCAAAACCTTACTGCTTGATTGTACCGAAAGCCCTTGTCCGCGTCAAAGCTTCTCACAAAAAAACCGCCGAGCAAACTCGGCGGTTGGTGCATAAAACAACATCAGGCGTAAGGCTCAGCTACAAAATGCCCTTTGGACACTTCGATCAGCTGAGCATTTTCCAGGTTATAGCCTGACTTATTGCCGGTTGCATCATTTGTATGAATGGGGCCAGCTTGATCACCAGGCATAATAATCCGTTTTTTGTTGGCTTCCACTTCCGGGTCGGGAATCGGAATGGCCGACAGAAGCATTTTCGTATAAGGATGGATCGGGTTTGCATACAACTCCGCGCTTTCTGCAAGTTCAACCATTTTACCCATATACATTACAGCTACCCGGTCACTGATATGCTTGACCATTGACAGATCATGCGCAATGAACAGGTATGTCAGACCAAGACGCTCTTGAAGCTCTTTTAACAGGTTGACAACCTGAGCCTGAATAGACACGTCAAGAGCTGAGATCGGCTCATCACAAATGATGAATTTAGGGTTAACCGCCAGCGCGCGGGCAATACCGATACGTTGACGCTGACCACCGGAAAATTCGTGCGGATAACGGGTTGCATGATCCGGGTTCAAACCTACCAAATCCAGTAACTCTTCAATCCGTTTTTTGCGCTCTGCACGGCTACCTGCCATGTTGTGAATATCCAGTGCCTCACCGATAATATCAGAAACCGTAAAACGCGGGTTCAAGGATGCATACGGATCTTGAAAGATCATCTGCATATCACGGCGCATAGCTTTCATTTTGCCTGATGATAATTTGTAGATATCCGTACCGTTGAAGCGTACGCTACCTGCTGTAGGCTCGTATAATCGAAGAATGGTGCGGCCCGCTGTAGATTTACCACAACCTGATTCACCAACCATACCTAGTGTTTCGCCTTCGCGAATATAAAAATTCAGGTTGTCCACCGCTTTGAGCACACGGTTTTTGCCAACATTAAAATACTTTTTAAGACCTTCAACCTCAATTAAATTGTTGCTACTCACCATGATCTCACCTCCTATTTCTTCAGCTTCGGATCAAGTGCATCACGCAATCCATCACCAAAAAGGTTGAACGCAAGCATAATTAAACTGATCAAACCTGCCGGAAAAAGCATGCGCCAAGGATAGTACATCCATCCTGTCAATGCTGATTCAATCATTGAACCCAGCGAAGCCTGAGGAGCCTGTACCCCTAATCCCAAGAAGCTCAGAAAAGCCTCGGAAAAAATAGCACTTGGAACCGTCAAAGTCAGTGTGACGATAATCGGGCCCACAGCGTTAGGCAATAGGTGACGGAACAGCAGACGGCCTGCACCTGCACCCATCGAGCGGGAAGCAAGCACAAATTCCCGATTTTTCAGCTGTAGCATTTCACCACGCACAATCCACGACATGTTAATCCACCCGGTCACACAGAGCGCAATAATAATCGTCGTGATACTTGGCTCCAGTACAACGAGTAGCAGGATCGTAACAAGCAGATATGGAATGGAATACAGAATTTCAGAAAATTTATTCATGATTTCATCTACACGGCCACCAAAGTAACCCATAATTCCACCATAAATAACACCAATCATCAAGTCAATCATTGCTGCGGCCAAACCGATAACCAAGGAAATTCGGGCACCCATCCATGTACGGACAAACATATCACGCCCCAGATCATCTGTTCCGAACCAATGCTCCGCCGAAGGAGGAAGATTGGTGCTCAACAAATCATTCGTACGGTCATCGTATGGCGAAAGCATCGGACCAACGATCGAAGCAAGTACAATAAAAATCAGAACGCTCAGGCTTGTCATTGCCAGTTTATTTTTACGAAGCCGTTCCCAAGCATCACGCCAAGCGGATAAGCTTTCACGCTGAATAACTTCAGACTGCTTCTCATCCGCGCCGATTTTCTGAAAGTCTTCCGGTTGTACCTGAAGCTTCTCCAAATTCACAGCATTGTCTTTCACAGACATAAAGTTATCCCTCCTTCCCGCCGGTCAGCTTAATCCGTGGATCAATAAAACCGTATGCAATATCAGTAATAAAACGTGCCACCATTAGCAAAATGCCGTAAAAAATAGTAACTCCCATAATCATGGTATAGTCACGGGTCGTAATACTGTCTACGAATACTTTACCAATACCACCAATCCCGAAAATACGTTCAATAACGACGGAACCCGTAATAATATTTGCTGTCATAGGCCCCACATAGGTAACAACCGGCAAAATGGCGTTACGTACAACGTGTTTGAACATTATCGTAACAGGCTTCAAACCTTTAGCCTTAGCAGTCTTGATATAATCCGCATGAAGCACTTCCAGCATGCTGGAACGCGTTAGTCGAGCGATAAAAGCAATTGGCGAAGCGGATAAAGCTACAACAGGCAGGAAATAATCCATTGGACCATCAAAGCCCATGACATTAAACCAACCTAACTCCTGTGCAAAGAAGAACTGAATCAACGATGCCAGGACAAAGCTGGGAACCGCAATCCCCATAATCGCTAAAATCATTGCGACGTTGTCAATAAGCCTGCGATGGTATAAAGCTGCGAGCATACCTAGCAAGAGTCCGACAATAATCGACACAATTATGGCGACAAAGCCCAATTTAAGCGATACCGAAAAAGTTTGTCCAATAATGTCAGTAACACTTTGGTTCAGCTTTTTTCATGGAAATACCAAAATCACCTGAAGCAATATCACCTAAGTATTTGAAATATTGGACATATACAGGCTTATCCAGCCCATATTGCTCCATTAACCGGGCTTGAATCTCAGGAGAAGTCGCTTTTTCACTCATGAAGGGGTTACCCGGAATTGCTTTCATGAGAAAAAACGTCGCAGAGATCAGAATGAACAAGGAAAGCAGCATATAGAAAAATTTACTGATCAAATAACGCGTCATTGCCCGTTTACACCCCCCATAAATTTTTTTCGACACCATTCGATTTTATCGAAATAGAATTGGAATGTCCAACCTACTTATTTGCATGGTTACATGATAATGGAAAAGATCATGACACACAAAAAAAACGGGATATATATGGTTGTATCCACATATATATCCCGAAGTAACTATTAAACTTCAGAATTGAGCTTCAGTTACTGTGTAATATACGCTCTTGTGAAATCAATCGCTCCACTAAAGTCAAGAGTTATGTCTTTTACATTCGGTTTCGTTAAAGAAACATTTGAATAGTAGTAGATCGGAAGCATAACCATATCGTCTTGAACCAGAATTTTCTCTGCTTTTGCGAAATCTTCCATGCGTTTTGCTGGATCGGTTTCTGTCTTAGCTGCTTCAATCAAAGCATCATATGCAGGATTAGCGTAGCCAGAATTATTATTAGTGTTGCCTGTTGTCCACATATCCAGGAATGTCATTGGATCATTGTAGTCGGCAGACCAACCACCACGAGCGATTTGGAAATTCAGCTTGTTACGTGTTTGAATAAATACGCCCCACTCTTGGTTTTGGGTTTTAATTTCCACACCAAGGTTTTTCTTCCACATATCAGCGACTGCCAAAGCAATCTTTTGGTGACTTTCACTGGAGTTATACAGCAAAGATACAGGAGGAAGTGTAGTTACGCCTTCTTCTTTCATACCTTCTTGAAGTAATTTTTTCGCTTCAGTAAAATCTTCTTTGAAGAAATCATCTTTATTTTCGGTACGGAACTCCTGAGAAACTCCTTTGATACCTGGAGGTACAAAGCCGTAAGCAGGAATTTGACCACCCAATGTTACTCTCTCAACAATCGGTTGGCGTTGAATAGCCATCGCAAATGCTTTGCGGATTTTAACATTATTAAATGGTTTTTCAGTTACGTTAAACAAATAGTAATACGTACTTGCAATCCCTTTAGCCTTAAACTCATTCGGCAGTTCTTTTTTCACAGCCGGAATTTGGTCTGTAGGAATTTCACCGCTTGGCATACCTGCATAATCAAGTTGTCCACTTCTATAAGAAGCCAGTTCTGTTGCACCACTGTTTACAAGAGACATTGTAATTTTGTTCAACCTGATTTGATCTTTGCCCCAATAGTTTTCACTCTTGGTAACTTCGATCTTTTGACCGCTGTCCCAAGTTGTTAAAGTGTAAGGTCCATTGGTGATCATGCTGTCTTTCTGAACCGCCCACTTTTCATTACCCTTAATAGCAGGGTTTACAGGATAGAAGGTGTAGAAAGAAGTCAAGCCCAGGAAGTAAGGAGTTGGGTGATCCAGTTCTACTTGCAATGTATGGTCATCAACTGCTTTGACACCTACATCTTTGAAGTCTGTAATTTTAGTGCCTTTAAAAGATTTGGAAGTGCTCAGGTTGTAGCCCTCAGCATTTTTTATATAGTACAATTGGTAAGCATATGGAGGTGCTGGAGCCGTGGAAGGATCCAATACCCGTTGCCAAGCAAATACGAAGTCACTTGCTTTGACTGGGTCGCCATTACTCCATTTTGCAGTATCACGAAGCTTGAACGTATAGGTTTTGCCGTCATCGGAAATATTCCAAGATTCAGCTACACCAGGAATTTCTTTGCCATCAGGACCCATACGTACGAGACCTTCATACAAAGTTTTGAGAACCGTGTTCGTTTGACTATCCTGAGCTTGTGCCGGATCGAAGGTTGGCGGTTCGGAAGAAAGGTTAATGCGCAAAATTTGTTTGTCGGCCGGAGCCGGCGTAGTTGATGCATTTTCTTGTGCGCCCTTACCATTGTTATCGTTCTTGGCAGAGCCACAACCTGCGAGCAGTGCGCCAACTGCAAGAACGAGTGTCAAAAGGACTAAAAAACTTTTCCTTTTCATCTAGCGTTTTCCCCCTAGTTCTAAAGTGGTATATGTTTATAGATTATACAACCAGCGGTCAAAAAAATCTACATCACATTTCTTTAAATTGAGCTTTTTTTTCAAAAAAACATGATTAATTCATATTTTTTCGGGTTTTCATGTCATGTTATATCACACGTTATTGAATATATTTTTAAAAATGCCAACAATAGTTAATAGAATATACGCTAATGTCATGGCTATAAAAGTTAATCTCCACACGGCTCTACATAATCTTTTCCCATCGACCTTACCCTTTATTCGATTTTGGGCTCCTCCAATTAAACCCAGCGCCAAAAGTAGCAGCAGTAATATCAAATAAAAACCGAATCTTGATGCAAAAATGACATTAAAGAGCGCCGCGACGGATAGTATCAGAAAAGCCGTAGTAATGTCCATAGATATAAGCAACGACTTCTTTTTTTCCAGTTTAAGCAGGTAGCGGCAAACCGCAAACACGATCAGAAACGGAAAAAAGGGAAGAATACTAAATGTGATGATGGTACCTTGTATGAGACTCAACTGATCACCCCTCTTTTAGCCGCATGCCCTCAATTAATTGCCATAATACCGAATGGGTTGGTGCAGTAACCCCCGCTTGCTCTGCCATCTGCACCAGCTGTCCGTTAATGGAAGCAACCTCTGTCATGGAATGTGCAAGCACATCGGCCAGCATAGACGACTGATTCTCTGCTGTTGTCCGGCAAACCTTCATAATCTGATCCCACCATGCGCTGTCCCACCGAATACCATTGGCTTCGTACACTTGAATGCCTTCTTCGTATAGCTTGCGCATCATATGTATACGGCCCGGATCGGAAAGCAGCTCTCCATTGGGGATTCGCCATATTGCTGTCAGCGGATTAATCACAGCGTTGATTAGCAACTTGCGGTAAATACCGTTCTCGATTTCTTTCGACAAGCAAACGTCAAATCCTGCTGCAAGCAGCCTATTTAACACATATTGTTCGAATCTTCCGACCTGTTTCTCCTCCAGCTCATCTGGACAGCCAATCTCCGTAGCCCCCAGCCCGGCATGCAAGACAGATGCTACTCCCATTCTCTTGGCTCCTTCGGTCGTTACCGCAGGATATACCGCCGCTTCTGGATAGGCTTGTTTAATTCGTTCTATATGTCCGATTCCGTTCTGAAAGCAAACAATTCCGATATCGCTTTCTGTATTGCCCGCAGATTTAATCTGCTCCAGCACTTCCCCAATCGCCCCCTGTTTAGTCATTATCAAAATCCACCGTGCCGGAACCTGTGAATTCAAGCGTTGCCAATCTGCCAACGGCGCTGCCTTTAATTCGTCTCCTCCAGTCACATGAACAGCAACATGCCCCTCTTTTTTAAGTACAGTAATCCCTTCACAAGCAATGATCCGTGCCTGCTCAAGCGTTCGTGTCCATAGCCTTACTTTTGTACCTGAGGCCGCTAGTCTTCCAGCAAACGACAATCCGAGCGAACCTGCTCCAATAATATCAATCACCTATGTATCGTCTCTCTTCCATCTTTTTTTCTACTATATCATATGCACTCTAGAGAAATACAAAAAACGCCAACTACGGCAAAGCGTGAGTTGACGTTCTATTTAACATTTGCTGCTGTAATTTTGCTACTCAATGCGCTCCAGGTTCCCATTGGCGTCCATTTTGAATCTGGATTTAAGCTCTTCCTCATCCTCAGTAATTAAAGCCAAACGGCGGGCCCGGTCCATAATCTGAATCAAGGCTTTGTAATCATCATTCACAACGCGATAGTCAGTTTGCACCTCATTAACCTCTTTGGACAACCGATCATTAATGGAGCGAAGTTGATTTAATTCCTCTTCCTTTTCACGTAAATCTTTTTCCAGCATTTTGATCTGTCGATTGGTTTCCTGTACAGATCCCTTCCATTGACGTAAAAAACGGATCACTGCGTCAATGGACAACGTATCCTCACTCGTTCCATCCGCTCTGTATAGCCCTTGAGCCGTATCAAGCGTGGCAAAAGCTGCCACCTGAGATACACCAACTGGACTCTGCTTGCGAATATAACTGCGTTTTTGACGTTGCGCTTTAGCAATGCTGATGGCTTCATCATAACGCTTGCGCACGCAACTGTTCCAGCGGAAGCCGCATGCTGCGGAGGTTCTTCCTATTTTTTGCCCAACCTCTTCAAATGCGGCGAGCTGTGTTCCACCTTCCCGGATATGACGCAATGTCACCTCCGCCAGTATCAAATCATCTTCAACACTCCATGCATCTTGTCTTATTGCAGTCATGCCTCTAGCCCTCCTAACAACATCCTGAAATAACCGTCTTCATGAACCGATCTTACCGGTATTTGAATAGGGTATAAAAGCTGTTTATTCATTTCTATGCCTCTCGTAGAGTTCATAGAATCTATTTGATACTAAATTGTATTTCCATTTCTATAAGAACTCATACGTGGACAAATACAGTTTCAGGTTTCAAGCATCCTCTGGGTGCTGTACAATAAATCAATGGTTAAAGAATAAGAAAGGAACATATATATTACTGTTAGACTTTTTGCGGGAATACATAAAAGGGGAAAACCAATGAACAGACCCACTCTAAAAATGATAAGTTGTACTCTGCTAACGATCATTTTGATATTAACCACCATGCCTGTATGTCCTGTTCTGGCCGCTCCTTCAGAAGAAGCAAACCGGATTTTGCAGGATAGTCTGTCAATCGTCGAGATTGACCATGAAATTGAGCGGATCAGTCAGGAACAACAGATACTTTTACAACGTCAGCAGGAGCTACGGAGCAATCTCGCCACTCAGCAGGAGCAGATGATCAGGCAAAGGAAACGTGCGAGTTCTGTGCTGCGCTCCTATTATATGGGCGAAAGAGACAAGCTGCTCAGTGTAGTGCTGGGAGCTAAAAGTCTTAAACAGATTCTCTCCCTGTACGATTACTACTTGTTGCTGATTAGCCACGATCAGGATGTGCTTCAGGAATACGAGTCCAATTATCGGATTATGCGAAAAACGGAAGAACAGGTCACACGGGCCTCATCGGATTTGAAAACGGTCAAAACAAACTTGTTGGAACAACGTAAGCGCATTGTTTTGCTTCAGGAGCGTGTAAATGCCGGTGTTAACAACAGCAATGACCCGGATACGCTACGCAAGCTAATCAGCGAAATGACAGCTTATTGGGAGAATGTAGGCGTCTACGAGGTGAACAAGCATTTTAAAGCGCTGGCTCAAGCGATGCAGGATTTGCCTCA
This sequence comes from Paenibacillus sp. NRS-1781, assembly GCF_050467745.1. NCBI lineage: Bacteria > Bacillati > Bacillota > Bacilli > Caryophanales > Paenibacillaceae > Paenibacillus > Paenibacillus sp. NRS-1781. The sequence continues at coordinate 18,712 of NZ_JBITPI010000044.1, read as the reverse complement.
ATTTATTCAGCAGCAGCAAGGAGCCATGGTTACAAACGGAAAAATCATTACGATAAGCATACGTGAGGATGATTTTAACCGTTTTCTGAAATCGGAAAATAAATTATTTAATCACTTCAACTTTTCCTTCGGGCAGGATCGTATTGTTGTAGAAGGTCAACAGGGAACCATGAAATTGAGGGTAGAGGGGCACTACACGGTAGAGAATGAACCGCAAAATGCGATTTTATTCCATGTGGATCGCCTGGTCTTTAACGGGCTGGAGCTACCAGATACGACCCGTAACAAGCTGGAAAAGGATTTTGATCTAGGCTTCTATCCGCAGCAACTTATTTCTTATGTCAAGGCCACAGAGGTACGCACCATAGCGGGGGTACTTGAGGTTAAGCTCGAATTGAGCCTGAAGTAAGGCTTTGTCACCCTTGTATAGCTATCATAAATAATACATGGACAAAAATAAGAGACCCCGGGATGCTCCCGAGGTCTTCTTATTTACAACAAACATTACGCAGTATATAAACATCCTGATCATGGGATTGTAATATGAGCTTCTACAGCAGATCGGCTGCCAACTGCGCCAGCTTGGAGCGCTCTCCTTTTTCCAGCATAATATGCCCGCTAATCCCTTCCTGCTTGAAGCGTTCTACTACATACGTCAAGCCGTTACTGGCAGCATCCAGATAGGGGTGATCAATTTGCTCCGGGTCTCCCATCAAAATAATTTTACTCCCCTCACCTACACGGGACACGATTGTTTTGATTTCATGCCGCGACAAATTCTGTGCCTCATCAATAATAATAAATTGTCCAGGTATTGAACGCCCGCGAATATAAGTGAGCGCCTCCACCTGAATGCTCCCCAAGCCCATCAAAATTTTATCAATATCGCCTGATTTTTTGGTATCAAACAAATATTCCAGATTGTCGTAAATCGGTTGCATCCACGGACGAAGCTTTTCTTCCTTTTCTCCCGGTAAATAACCGATATCCTTGCCCATAGGAACAACAGGACGGGCGATTAGCAGCTTCTTGTAGCGATGTTCATCCTCTACCTTGAGCAGACCAGCAGCGAGCGCCAGCAACGTTTTGCCAGTACCCGCTTTTCCGGTAATCGTCACCAATGGGATATCGTCATTAAGCAATAGCTCCAGCGCCATCCGCTGTTGGGCATTACGCGCACTGATCCCCCACACCGATTCATTGCTTAAATACAAAGGCTCTAATCGGTCTGCTTCCTGGTTTACTTTCAGCAAAGCCGATTTTCCAGTCCCCATCTCATCTTTTAGAATAACAAATTCATGAGGATATAGCGTATAAGACAGCTCCAATGGCTTAATCGGTAAGAAACGATTGGAATAAAACTCATCTATGATGGACGGATGCACCTGAATTGCCGAGTACCCGGGATATAGCTCACTCAGATCACCGGTTCTGTCGGATAAATAGTCTTCGGTCAGCAGTCCCAGCACATCTGCCTTGATTCTCACCAGCACATCTTTACTAACCAGCACCACCGAACGCGGTTCAGGCAGTTCCTTCTCCTCCATTTGATAGTTCAAGGCGACTGCCAAAATTCGATTATCATTCGAGACTTCCCCGAACATCTCCTGAACTTTCAAAAAGCTCCGATGATTTAATTCAACCTTGAGCCTCCCACCTTGCGGAAGCGGAACACCGCTGTGCAGATGTCCTACTTCCCTCAACCCGTCCAGCAATCGTGATACGTTGCGAGCATTCCGTCCAATCTCATCCGCGTTGCGTTTTTTGGAGTCGATTTCTTCCAGAACAACAGCTGGAATAACCACTTCATGTTCTTTGAAGGTAAAGATGGCTTTCGGATCATGCAATAGCACATTCGTATCCAGCACAAAAATTTTCTTCATTTAGATCCCCTCCAAAGCGGCGTGGACAATCTCGTGTTTCATACCTATACCTATTCACCGGGTAGCCAATACTTGCTGATTCCCTGAAAAAAGACCCCAGAAGCAGCGTTAAACAACGAAAAGTTGGTAGGTAATTAGAGCCTTAGAGCCTGTACACCTTTGGATTAGACACAAAAGGCCCAGTGATCACTCACTGGACCTTACTTACTTATTTCATTCATTTCATTACAGAAAAAGCAAACGAGATTAGACAGCAAACAGGTATGAATGTCCAAACCATAACCTTGGCGTGCTACCCATTCAGACATACCTCAACCCCCTTATGCAATTGAGCTTTTACTCGCTGCGAGTATAACATAAGAGGGGAGAAAGATACACACTCAAGAATTGGAAGAAGAGACAGTATTATTGTCGCTCGCTTTTTTTGATAGCTCCTCTTGCAAGGATTGTCTGGCCAATTCAAGCTGTTGCTCATCAATATAGACATAAGGACTGCGCCACGTTCCTGCTACCGGATTGTATTTCACATTTTGCTTGGAAATATTCCAATAGGTCTGTACAAGATTTTTCATTTGCTGAGATTCAATATCTGTCATCAAATTCTTATCAACAGATTTAATAATTGCACTAAATTTACTTAGAGCACTGAAGGATTGCATTTGGTCAATTAAGGAATGAAGCACCTGATTTTGTCGACGGTTGCGATCAAAATCGTCAGATTCAGCTGTTCTCGGGCGACAGTTTGATTTACGGTAACGAACAAAATCTAGGGCCTGATCACCGGTCAAATGTTGTGCTCCAGCCTTCAAGTTAATGTTAGTACCATCTGCACTGTCACGGTAACACATATTTTTGTCGACCGTAACATCTACGCCACCTAAATGATCCACAACATCTCTAAAGCCCTGGAAGTTAATAACTGTCACATAATTAATGTCAATGTTCAAATATTTGCCGATCATCTTCTTCATTTGCTCTTCAGCGACTTCACCAGACTCTTTCTCTCTAGCCTTGAACACCGGATAGTACTCATTTAGCTTACGAGGTTTATATCCTTCCAGCTCAAGCCGCGTATCCCTCGGCAGCGACACGATTGTAGATGACTTGGTATTCGGATTCAGTGTAGCTACCATAATAACGTCTGACAAATAAGTTGGATGATCAGGACGGTAATCCGTTCCAAGCAACAAAATGGTCAAAGGCTTGGCCTCGGCCAATTGTGTTTTGGGCACTTCCTTATTGATCCCCGTATCCAAAACTTCCTCTACCTGATTATATAGATAATAGGTATAACCGCCAGCCGCCAAGATACCTATAATAAGCAGAAACAGAACAAACTTCATAAACGATCTGAAAAAGCTTTTTTTCTTTTTGGTTTTTTTCGGTTTGGCGGATTTTTTCCCGCTTTGTGTCCGGGGAGGCAATCCGTTAGAAAGATTACTCATAACTTCAACACCTTTTCCTGCGTTTTGAGAAATAAAATTTCTCCAAGTTTACAATCCTAAAACAGATACAGCGGCGCATCCCGTTGCCGGGCGTCGCCGCTGTGGCCAAAACCAATCCAATCAATTACGAATTTGCTTGTGTTGTTTTACGCTGTTTTTCTGCACGCTCGCGCTCACTTTTGTTCAAAATCTTTTTGCGCAAACGAATGGCATTAGGTGTAATTTCACAATACTCATCATCATTCAAATATTCGAGCGCCTGTTCCAAAGAGAAGATACGAGGCGTTTTAAGTTTAACAGTATCGTCTTTTGTTGCAGAGCGAACGTTCGTCAATTGCTTCTCTTTACAAATGTTAACAACGATGTCGTTATCACGTGTATGCTCTCCGACGACCATACCTTCATAAATCTCAGTACCCGGCTCCAGGAACAGAATACCGCGATCCTCTACACCCATCATTCCATAGAATGTAGTGCTTCCATTTTCCGTCGAAATGAGTACGCCTTGATGACGTCCACCAACTTGACCGCCAATAAATGGACCATAGCTGTCAAACGCATGGTTCATTACGCCATAACCACGAGTCAAAGTGAGGAAGTTCGTAGTGTAACCAATCAGACCACGTGCAGGAATCAGGAATTCCAAACGAACCTGTCCGGTGCCGTTATTAATCATGTTGACCATTTCAGCTTTGCGGGAACCCAGACTTTCCATCACTGCGCCCATGCTTTCTTCAGGAATATCAATGAGGAGACGTTCGATTGGCTCCATTTTCTTGCCATCAATTTCCTTCACGATTACTTCCGGTTTGGACACTTGCAGTTCATAACCTTCACGACGCATGTTTTCAATCAGAATACCCAGATGCAACTCACCACGTCCGGATACGATAAATGCGTCAGGACTGTCGGTTTCATCGACACGCAAGCTGACATCCGTTTCGAGTTCTTTCAGAAGACGTTCGCGGAGTTTACGGGATGTGATCCATTTACCTTCGCGACCTGCGAATGGGCTGTTATTAACCAGGAAGGTCATTTGCAGCGTTGGCTCATCAATTTTGAGTACAGGTAAAGCTTCAGGATGGTTTGGATCGGCAATCGTTTCTCCGATGTTAATATCCTTGATCCCTGCAATAGCCACAATGTCACCAGCGCCCGCTTGATCGGTTTCAATCCGTTTCAGACCTTGGAAACCGAACAGCTTCTCAATACGCGCTGATTTGCTGCTGCCGTCACGCTGCATAACCGTAACCGCTTGTCCTTGCTTGATAATACCACGGTTTACACGACCAACTGCAATGCGGCCAAGATATTCGTTATAGTCCATCAGTGTTACGAGGAATTGAAGAGGCTCATCTATTTTCTCCGTTGGAGCTGGGATGTGATCCACAACGGTTTCGTACAATGCCTGCATGTTATCATCTTGCTTTTCAGCATCCAAACTGGATGTTCCGTTCAGTGCTGAAGCATACACAACAGGGAATTCCAACTGCTCATCACTCGCACCCAACTCGATGAACAGATCAAGTACTTCGTCAATAACTTCGGCTGGACGAGCTGCCGGACGGTCAATTTTGTTAACAACAACAATTGGCGTCAGGTTTGACTCCAATGCTTTACGCAGTACGAATTTAGTCTGCGGCATACAACCTTCGTAAGCATCAACGACGAGCAAAACTCCGTCAACCATTTTCATAATCCGTTCCACTTCGCCGCCAAAGTCGGCGTGTCCCGGTGTATCCACAATGTTAATCAGATAATCTTTGTACGTAATAGCTGTATTTTTTGCCAAAATCGTAATACCGCGTTCACGCTCCAGATCGTTGGAGTCCATGGCGCGCTCCTGAACAGCCTCGTGGTCTCTAAATGTTCCGGACTGTTGAAGAAGCTTGTCGACAAGCGTCGTTTTGCCGTGGTCGACGTGGGCAATAATTGCAATATTGCGAATATTCTCTCTTGCATGCATGGTTTGTATCCATATCCTTTCCGTATATCAAAATAGTGTCTCTATCCTGAAAGTAATGCTTATCCAAGGCTAACAATCGTTCTTCAGGCTCGCTCCCTGCCAGCCCTCTGTATATTTCAGGCTTTGAGCAGGCAGCTTCTCTTTCCGAATCGCGTTAAAACCTTAAAATAAGCGTCAGAAAACATTCCGACGCTCTTATCATATCCATTAATATTATAGTTGAAAAATGTCATAAAGCAAGACATTATTGGCTGTTCCGTAATTTACCGCCATAAATTTTGCACTGCTTGTCGTTTACCATTTACGTTTGGTGCGATTGTTAACCATCAGCCATATCCCTGCACCGATCAATACAACTGCAACAACATAAATCATTCCGGTCCTCAACATGCTAATTATCAGTAGAAGTACCGAAACGAGTCCCAAAATCATGCTCCCTGTATATACAGTGCGAGGCAGCGTTATATCATTAATAGCGTATTCCCATAATCCAACCGCCACACCCAGCAGTAACAAAGGCCATAGATAGACCATCAGATGCCAGCCCCATGTATTACAGAGAAAAAATAAAAAACCGTACACCGACAAAATCCCGGCCGGCAGCAGCATAATGGGGGAAAGCTTACGCATCATGTACATCGCATGCAATATAATACCAGGTATTAAAATCAGCAAAGGCCAGAAGTATTGTCCCAAAAAGGAGAAGACCCCCAGTTTTCCCAACAAAATAATCAGTCCTACGGCAATGATGCCCAATCCGATCATACGCTCTTTTCCGGAATTCATCGTGGTCTCCTTTATTTGCTGTATTTTATAGTGTTTTTACAAAAACCGATTAGATTCCCCGGCGTTTGCAAAATCCCTATGGTCTAGTTTAGCCGATGTTTTCCAAAAAAACTACGTTCAAATACGGCGGGCTCGCAACTGCTGATACAATCCTGCTATTACAACTACGATGGCCAGCAACCCCGGTAACCATGAATGTAAAACTTCCCCATACCCAGTTAACCATGCTTCCAGTTTGGGATCACGCAGTAGCATTTCGCCTGCCGTGAAAGCCAATATTCCAGATCCGAGTAAAACAAGTACAGGGAAACGGTGAAGCCAGACTGCAATAACGTTGCTCCCCCACACCACAATTGGAATGCTGATCGCAATACCGATGACAATGATGGCGATATCCCCATTTGCAAGTGCTGCAATAGCCAATACATTATCGAGACTCATCACAAAATCCGCCACCAGAATCACCTGTATAGCCTTCCATATAGTTGTTTCTGCTCTTACTCCCACATTATCGTTATTCTCATAAAGCAGCTTAAACGCAATCCATAACAGAAGCAGACCGCCCGCCGCCTGAATAAAGGGTATGCCCAGCAAAAGGACAGCTGCAAAAGTCAATACACAGCGCAGGACAACTGCGGCGAGCGCTCCCCACCATATTGCTTGGCTCCGCTGCCTTGCAGGCAAGTTTTTGCTCGCCATGGCTATAACAACCGCATTATCACCGCTTAACACCAAATTGATCATTAATATTTTTAACAGCAAAATGATATGCTCCATGTGTACAAACACCCCCATGCTACTTGTATGCGAAATAGGACGAGGCTATGCTGTGTGCCATCATTTATTAAAAATCAATACCCGATTAGTTGAGCATAATCCTTGAAATCAGTAGCAAACAGCAATATAATGAATCGTATTTCCGAAAAACGGGTATTAATCATAAACAGAGCATACTGAAACGTTGTTTAATCAGGGAGATGAGAACGATTGACATGTCCGGATTTCAGTTTTTTGGGCTACTGCTTAATGTGATATTTATTGATCTTCTGCTTGCAGGAGATAACGCTATTGTCATTGGACTTGCCGCCCGGAAATTACCGCCCGAACCGCAAAAAAAAGCGATTCTGTACGGTACCGGAGGTGCTCTACTCATTCGTATAGCCGCCACGATTGTTGTGCTTTGGCTGCTTCAAGTGCCGTGGCTGTTACTCGTCGGGGGTGTAATGCTGATCTGGATCGCATATAAGCTGCTGGTAGATCAGGAGGATCACGCCGAAGTCAAAGCAGGAACGACTTTATGGGGGGCTATCCGTACCATCGTTATAGCTGATGCAGCCATGGGACTGGACAATGTGATTGCCGTCGCAGGCGCTGCCCAGCAGCATTTGATACTGGTGGTGCTCGGTCTGCTGATCAGCGTGCCGATTGTCGTATGGGGAAGCACTCTTTTCATCAAGCTTATTAACAAGTTCCCGTGGATCATCTATTTGGGCTCGGCTGTGCTTGGCTATACTGCCTCCAATATGATTACCGAGGAACGCAAGCTGGAGCCATACTTTACCGCACATCCCGCGCTGCGTGTCCTGTTTATTGCCTCAGTGATGGTTGGTATTTTGCTCACAGGCTATCTTCAAAACCGCAGAGCCATATCCAGTCGAAAAAAAGCCGTTTTGAAATAATTTTAAGAAAAATACTTGTATATCTATAATCTAAAAAAGGCAGACCCGACAATAGTCGATGGATCTGCCTTTTTATATACCGCTAAACGCAGCATCTTAAAAGATTTTAAAACCAATCCTCTTGCACAACTTCCTCTTGACGTCCCTCTATAGCCCCATCTGCCTCAAGAACAACAGTCTCCGTTGTAGCCACGGCCTGCTCAATCAACGTATTTAAATCCCGAATAGAGGCTTCGATCTTTTGAACAACCCATAAATTAGGATTGGTCGTTGGGGATTTGGGAACAAACAATGTGCAGCAATCCTCATACGGCAGGATAGATAGATCGTATGTGCCGATTTGCTTGGCTATTTCCGTAATTTCCTGTTTATCCATCATCACGAGAGGACGCAGCAACGGTAATTCGGTCGAACGCCCAATCACATTCATGCTCGATAAGGTTTGGCTGGCTACTTGGCCTAGACTGTCACCCGTCACAAGCGCCAGTGCGCCTTCACGCTCCGCCAGCATCGTAGCAATACGCAGCATGGACCGTCTCATCAGCGTGATGATTAGATTATCCTGTCCAGTACGTGTAAAAGCCGTCTGCACCTCCGTAAAAGGTACGAGATGAATCTTGATGCGTCCCGCGTAACCCGCCAATACCCTCGCCAGGTCAATAACTTTTTCTTTCGCACGCTCACTCGTAAACGGGTAGCTGTAAAAATGGACGCATTCGATTTCCAATCCTCTGCGCATGGAGGACCATCCCGCTACCGGACTGTCGATTCCGCCCGAGAGCAGCAGCATAGCTTTGCCGTTTGTACCTAACGGATAGCCTCCTACAGCCTTAATAATATCGCTAAATATATAAGCCGCCTGCTCTCTGACTTCCACCCGTAGCTCGATATCCGGTTGACGAACATCGACCTTTAACACTGGAAACCCGCGCAGTACCGGCGAACCAATCAAATGATTCATCTCATGTGATGAATGGGCAAATCCTTTCCACACCCTGCGAGCATTTACCTTGAAAGTCGTTCCTTCCGTCGGATTCAACTCACGCATCAAGGCTACAGCGGTCTCAATAATCGTGTCAAGCTCAACAGGAGCCATTTTAACAGGACTGATGGTGGTGATACCAAACGCCTTTTGCAATACTTGGATGATCTTCTCATAAGACTCTCCCCCGAGAACGACATAAATCCGTCCAAATTCCTTACGCAAAGAAGCGCCGGGAAACGGCTTGAGCAACAGTTTCACGTGATTCAGTACCGCCTTTTCAAAACGGGCACGGTTTTTCCCTTTCAATGTAAATTCGCCAAAGCGAAGCAACAGCATGTCATAGTGCATTTTAACGTTTCCACCTTTCAAGGGATTCCAATTGTGCCACAGCCTGGTGGAGCGCGAGAATAAGCTCGTCAATATCCTGTTCTGTATGTTCATCACCGAAGCTGATCCGAATGCCACCGGACGCCTCCGCCTCATTGCGACCCATCGCCAGTAATACCCGACTAGGCTCGGCCAATTTGGAGGAACAAGCCGATTGGGTCGAAACAGCCACGCCCAATTGCTCTAGCGTGTGCAGCAGCACCTCTGCCTTCATACCCGGATACGAAAAATGGACAATGTGCGGCGCTTCCTCCCCGCTATTCAATAGCAATTGCGGGATCGTCTTCACTTCCGTGGCTAGCCGATCTCTCCACCCAGTCATACGCTGCGCTTCCTCTGCTTGCCGCTCTCCTGCGAGCCGGACCGCCTTGGACATACCGACGAGCAGCGGAACATTTTCCGTACCTGCACGAAATCCCTGTTCCTGAGAGCCTCCACTAAGCAGTGGGAAAAGCTCCACACCTTCCCGAATAAAAAGTAGTCCGGCTCCTTTGGGACCGCGCAGCTTATGTGCGGACAGGCTGTACAGATCAGCCCTCCAGCCCCGGATATCCACAGGAAGCTTTCCATAGCCCTGCACACCATCAACATGGAACAGTACACGCGGGAACTGTTCCTTCAACGCTACTCCGATATCACGCAACGGATGTACCCTTCCCGTCTCATTATTGACATGCATAATGCTGACTAAAATCGTGTCTTTACGGATAGCTGCACATACCTGCTTGGCACTGACATGCCCTTCCGCATCAACGGGCAAAAATGTGACCTCAAAACCGAGGTCTGCCAGTTGTCTGCAAGCTTCATACACGGACGGATGCTCCGTCGACACCGTAACGATATGCTTGCCTCTGGCCTGATACTGCAAGGCCACTCCTTTAATAGCGAGATTGTTGCTTTCCGTTGCCCCGGATGTGAACACAATCTCCGCCGGATGCACCCCCAAAGCTGTAGCACAAACCTCCCGGGAACGCTTAAGCAGCTTATCCGCATCTTCTCCATACCGATGCATTGAGGACGGATTGCCATAGTGGAGTCTCATCACCTCAGCAATCGTCGTAATCACCTCTTCAAAAGGTGGAGTTGTCGCTGCATAATCAAAATACTTCATGAAACTCCCCTTTCTGCACTGCAACCTCTACAACAAAAAAAAGACCAAAACAGGGAAAGGCCACTGCATTACACAGTGACACCCGTTCCCCATATTGATCCCACCTGCGGATCTGTCTGATTAAAATTTTGTTTTTTTCTTTATAAGCTACAGGGCTTAAAACGTATATTTTTCACGTGCATTCTGTATTTTGGTAATATACTTTTGCGTTTCTACCGGAAGCATGTTCATCACAGCCATCAACTGCTCGTCACTGTTCACGCCCAATCGCTGTACCCGTCCGGGGCCTGCATTATAAGCTGCCAAGGCCATATTTTCCTGTCCATTAAAACGCTTAATCTGGTAAGACAAATAACGAACTCCGGCATCAATATTTTGTGCAGGATCATACGCATCGCTAACTCCCAATCCCTGGGCCGTAGCATCCATAAGCTGCATAAGCCCTTTGGCTCCAGCTGAAGAAGTGACCAGCGGGTTAAACGAAGATTCCGTATCAATGACCGCTTTAATCAGCGACACCGGAACCCCGTATTTATTGCTGGCCTCGTTAATTAAATCATCATAAGCTGTAGGTTTGGTCGGCCCATCGGTTGCTGTGCTGGAAGCAGGATATACCGCCAATGGCGAAATCGTTCCCCTCGAGGGTCCCAATTGGAGCCAGAGCAACCCATTTTCATCCCTTGTAACGTCCCCTGAATTTACACGAGCTGCAGCATCATCTGTCTCCAACTGTCCTGCCTGCTCAAGTAATCCGGAAAAAGCGTCCGTTGTACCCGTTTGTGCTGTAGCACCTATATTACTCAACAACTGCGTATCTATTATGGCCTTGGACACGCGCGGATCTATTTGCATGTGGCATTCCCAACTTTCTTTAGTTGTTATATCCCAAACAGCCTATCATTACTGCTTATGATACAACGTTTTGCTATGTACTGCCATACTTTTTAAGGAAAAAAGCTCCGCATCGTCGAATTGACAGCGGAGCTTCATGGTACTGTGTCAATACAGAATAGATCGCTTATAATTTACTCGAACAGAGCAAGCGATCACTTGGCTTTTCGTGCCTTCACGAGATCAGCGAACAAATGGAATAAAAGCAAAGTAACTTAATGTCGCCAGCGCACCCAGTCCAATCGACCAAATACCTGTTGTTTTGTTACCATTTACATAAGCAAAAAAGCCCAACACCGCAGCAATAGGCCCCAGAACAATAGACCACATAAACAGTGCAGCAATTCCTGCGGCTAGACCAATATAGCCAGAGATACGTCCACTTTGGCTTATGACATGCTGCTCATCCTTGTCCTCATGCCGAGTCACGGCTGGTGAGCCTGGAGCTACCTCAGCCGCATATTCCTCCTGGTGATTGCGACGCTTGGCATAACGTTCTTGAATACGACGGGGATAATCCACACGCTCACGGCTAAAATGCCCTTCGTCTCGATGCTTGTCATTTTCATGACCCTCCATAATACACTGCACCTCCAATTACGTAATGATTCGTGGTATGAACTTTACAGAGACTTTGGTTTGAAAGTGTGGCAACAGGTTGCAGCAGATGTTGCAGCCTGTTCACGTTCGGCTGAGCTGAAGCTTTCACCCGCATATTCTTCATCAAATTTTTTCCCGGCATGACTGTCAATTTCTATCATGATCAAATCTGCCTTGCACAAGTTGTTTTCTCCCCAATAATGACAATTGGCTACGCTGCATTTGACTATTGGCTTGGCCTCTTGGCTCATGATTATCACCTCGGATTCATTGTCTCCTCCGTAGCGTTCACCTATGCGCCATGGTATATGGCAGTTGGTGACATACGAAAAGAACCGTTTCCGGCACCTCCTCCGAACTGGCAGGAAGCAAACAGGAAACGGCTTGCTTGTCTCGTATGTTTTTGTTTTTTAGAAATATCTGGCTAGATGCTTATGCATGTGTACGGCGAGTCTGCATCCGGCGGTGAGTCAAATAATCACTTTCATAATAAGCAAGATCATCGCGCAATTCTTCAAAATTTTTCGTAATGTCCATGATCACTTCGCGGGCGGGCGTTACTGGCGTTTTACGGAAGCGTATAGCATCTTGTCCCGTATAAGCGTAGCGTCCATCCTCTGCGTAAGATTCATTTTTGGGATAAAAAAAGCTGTTCACGCAGTCATGGTAAACGTTATACAATGCCTTTTCCGCAAAATCGACGTCAAAGTTGGCACGGCGCAAAGCCACACCCAGCTTTTCATAAGATATTTCAGAAAAAACAAGGACATGGCGGAGATCCGACAAAAAGCCTTTGTAAAAGAGTACAGACTCCTCACTGCGATCCACAGCCAGCTCCGGCAGTGCATGTTCATTAAGGAATGCTTCCACCCGTTCCACGGCAGATTTCAGTTTCTCCTGCGCAGACTCACATAATTTTTGTACGTTGACTGCTGACATTAATGCAGCTCCCCCTTATTTGTTGCTTGTTCATCAATTTGGTTACCCGAAAATAGATCCTTCTAACCGAAAGAGCTGTAATTTTCAGTATTTATCCTAACACAAATAAGGATTGAAAGGTATAAAAACATGCCAACCTTCTCACGCTAAACCATAAATTCATAAACTCCCAAGGAGGACGGTCCCATGTCTCGGCAAAAATGGTTAAAACCCCTGATCGGAGCAGCCGCCGGGGTGCTTATCATCACCCTGATGCTGCCTTCCCGAGATCACCGCCACACACCACAGCCCGAATATACGGCAAAAATGGTGCCACAGCAGGAAAAGAAGCTCAAAAAAGGAATGTTGGCTTTGGACTTGTCCGCTACGGATACCATCACTCGCATGGATGCCAGACAGGATATTGAATACGTAATGCGAGAACTGAATGATAAAACTAATGATCAGAAAAAGCATTTTGCCCGCAAGCTTCAGCAGTCGCACAGTCATCTTCACACGCTACAGTGGATCAATACACATGAAGGGAAGAGCACTACCTACACAGGCAGCAAGGCACAACCTCGTCTGCTTAATCACATTCAAGTCAAAAACAGCCTGGCTGCGGCTCGCCGTTCCGTCCTGCAAAATAAATCTTACGAGTCCGCTGCTTTTCAGGCAGAGGGTGGAAAATATTTTGTCATGGCAGAGCCATCGACTGACGGGACATACGGCGTTGCCGCGCTGGTCAGCCAGCAAGTGCTTCGTGACGTGGAAAAGCATCAGCGTAAAAACCTGCGTCTGATCCCATACCCGAAGGAGGGCAGCTACAAAATCGAATCTGTACATCCCGACACACTGCATGATATTACCGTCAAAACGGGTCATGACAATGAAAATGCGAGCCATTATTTTGAAAATGAAATTGTCGTTCGCTTCCGCCAAAATCCTGATCAACGGCAATTACGCGAAATTGCAGCAGATTTGAACTGTGAGCCAGGCCGAAAGCTTGGTTATACGTATGTGTTCCATTCGAATAACATGAGCTTCAAAGAGCTACAGCAATATTTCTCGCAGAAGTGGAACCCGGTATATGCAGAACCTCACTACATGTATCTGACTAATGAAAAAACACCTGTAAAAGCATCGGATGTCTCTATTCCAAATGACCTGCTCTTTTCCCGCTATCAGTGGAATCTGCCGGCCACTGAAACCAACCGGGGCTGGGCGCTATCCAAAGGCAGCAAAAATGTAGTCGTAGCCGTCGTGGATACGGGAGTGGATATGGACCATCCTGATCTAAAGGGCCAAATCCTAGCGGGACACAACGTAGTCAGCCCGAAGGAAAAGCCTTACGATGACGTCGGTCACGGAACGCATGTTGCTGGCATTATTTCCGCGCTTGTGAACAACGGCGAGGGTGTTGCTGGCATGACATGGTACAACAAGGTTATGCCAGTCAAGGTACTCGATCAATCAGGCTCCGGTACCACATATTCCGTGGCAGAGGGTATTATATGGGCTGCAGACCATGGAGCCAAGGTCATTAATCTGAGCCTCGGTAATTATGCGCAAGCTGAATTTTTACACGATGCGATTAAATATGCCTATGACAAGGATGTTGTATTAGTCGCAGCCACGGGAAATGATAATACGGAACGGCCTGGCTATCCCGCAGCCTATCCTGAAGTATTTGCCGTATCTGCCATAGATGCGTCCATGCACCGGGCTTCATTTTCCAACTACGGAGATTATGTTGACGTTATGGCCCCCGGCGCAAGCATAGCAAGCACGTATCCGGGGAACCAATACGCTGCCCTCTCAGGCACTTCAATGGCCAGTCCGCATGTATCAGCGCTTGCCGCCCTCGTTCGTTCCATCAACCCCGACCTGACGAACAAAGAAGTCATGGATTTGATGAGGAACAGCGTGATTGATTTGGGTACACCGGGGCATGACAAATATTTCGGATATGGCCAAATCGATGTATATAAGGCGTTGAAAGCAGCTCAACGTCCGTATGTTCCTTTGCAGTTTTATCCACAGCATTTGGGCGACAAAATAAAATCTCTCTTGAAGATGCTGGAAACGTAATAAAGATTCCGTTTGGGCAAAAAGCAGCCATGTACGCTCCATGGGCAAAAGCTTTTCATGTAGTCTCATGAAACCTCAAATAACCTTATGTATCAGTGTTTTTTCTTATCTTACTTCTCATCTAGTCACAAACTACCTTATTGAATTTCATCGTTTTTTTGAGGTTTTGTGACCAGTGTGTGACCACTACATCATAAAGAAAGAACACATTTGCAAAAATTAATTGCTTGGTGTGTTCTTTCTTTATACATGGTTATACATTGCTATAAGTGGATGATTCGATTATGTATTTTGCGAAAAGTGGCTTTGCTACTCGTAACTGTTTACCTACTTTCATCACTGGGAAATTGCCAGAATTTAATTCGTTGTAGGCTGCTGCCTGACCCACCATAAGTATTTCCTGAATATGATTTACATCTAAAAGTGGGGGATATGATCCTAAAGCTTTTAACATCTCTTCTTCCATGTATGTATATTTACCTCCGTTTTCGTTTCCTTGTTTGTCTACCTGCTGAAAATCTATAATTCCAATTCTAAGCCTTTCTAACTTGCTAACCTACTTCTAACTACTCCCTAACCGTAAACACGCTTTAAAATCGCTTCCAGATCGTCTAAGCAATAATAATTGTCTAAGAACGTCCTAACAACTTCATATGGATAACCTTCATCCCTTATGGCTGTCATAATAAACTGTTTCGACTCAATATGTATCCCATCTGTACTCAATTGACCTGCTTCCATGTCAAATGTTGATTTTATAAGCTATCCATTGAATACTAGCCAGATGAATCCGTAGATTAAAGACATTAGCCCTATAATACCCAACAAGCAAAAAAGTAAAAGCATAAGAACAAATTTTTTACCGTCCATGATTACACCTCATTATAAAAATAAGTCGGCTACTTCATTACATCTAATCTACAAACCGCCTCTATGGTAAGTCTATGCTGCTGCATGGGAAAACGTAAAGATGAGTCCCTAAATTAATTTTATCGCTAATCCCTATAGATGTATCTATGAATAACAGTTATTGTCCTTCCCCTTACAAATACCTTGTCTATGAAGAAGTATCTAATTCCCTGTAAATTATTCAGAAAATGGATGCACTAAAGACGAGTCAATAATAATCCATCTTGACCAAATACATCCTATTCTGTTATCCCATCTGCCAACTAATCTGACACCCTGATTCCCATAATTCATGTAACAAAACACAGAAATCAAAATATAGCTTCCAATCTTTTTGCTACTTATGCAGCTATAACGATTAGAAAACTCCCCTTAGCGGGTCGTGTTCTAACATTTACAGCATGGCATACGCCACATTGTTCATTTGTATACTTCTCAATCTCGCCATCTGATTTGCAAGTTTCAGCCTATTTCACACTAATTTCAGCCATAACTTGCAAAACCAAATATGCAAAAAACTCAATGATATCAACACTTTTTTCTTAATCTCGCCACTTTTTTATATAATATATATAGGGAGAATGGATAGATTAGTATCTGATCAAGTGCAAGAATCCAAATTACAGACAGTCACCCCGTGACTGGATGACGTAGCAATAGCGTAGCGCTTGCGGAGATTCTTTTGATCTTATTGTTAAAGTAGCTTAGACATTACAACCTAATGACAGAACGATATTCAATTAGAATCTGTTTTGTGTTCAGGTATGTCTGTACCAGACTTAAATCCTTGTTGAAATGTCTCGCAAAATGGCTACTTTTAATATTAAATTGCTTGGCTATGTCCCTCTTTGGATATGTTCCCTGTGGCTGGCTAAGTAACCAATCCATGATCCTCTCTGTCATTGTTGCTTTTGTAGATAGTCCTGCATCACCGTTTAATTCATGCTTGCTCACGAAATCATCTACAACCAATGGAATTGGCTTAGCTATCTTAATCCCCTTTAATTGCTTGGCTACTTTATTAAACACTTCTCCGCTACTGGTTACTATGTATATCTCTGCTTTGGGTTTAGGAATACGCTGTACACGTTTAACAGTCTGATACATCTCTGATATGATATCGCACTGTCTGATTTTCTCTAAATTCCTGTTTTTGAAGCCTCTAGCCTTCTCCTTCTTTATAATATCTAACGACACTCTCCAGTCGTGTTTATCTGTATACTGGCACAAATGGATGATATGGGACTCGAAACGTTGATTAGGTGTTCCAAGTAAATAGCAACAGTCAAAGTCACGCCAAGTATTTTTTCCAATTAGATTCCCATACCAGTTAACTGATATAGATTCGCCATTATATTCATCCCCTATGGCAATATCCGTGAATCCAATTTGTCTGAGTTGACGAATAAAATCACCTTCATCACCGTTAACAGATGACACGAACTCCTTATGTAAGACAACCAAATAGCGTTTATCAAACTTAAAGTTGCGCTTGATGAAATTTATTATCTTTTCAAAGTATTCATTCTGATTGATTTCTGTGTTCAGCTTCTTATGAATGCTGTTTTTGCTGGTGCTGAATTTAATGTGTGTTATCGTTGAGCCTGAATGATCAATAAGCTTGGATTGTTTATCCAAAATAAATTTGATATTCCCGTTCTTCACACTGTATAGATGGTCTATTTGTCCGTTAGCGTCTAGTATTACATTGTTGTCTAGACAAAACAATCTGTGCTTTCTGTTATATGCACTAAGCGAATGATAATTGTAATAGCATGTGTTTTTATAAAATAATTCCAGTTTTTGCACAATGCCTTTGAGATTATTATAGACTGGTAATCCTTTGTCACGGGTAATCTCTGCTTTGTTTTTATTTATGACCTTACACAACTCATAGACAGGCTCCAAGCTATCTATTTTGGGATGGCACTTGATAATTCCCCTGCTGGAAAGTTTCTTCCCTTCAGCCGTCTTCATTCGTTCACATTCATTAACCTGATCAAGCAAACCCCTGACAGCATCATACAACAAGGGATGAAGAGTATGCGGTAAAATAGAAAATAGATTGTTATACTCCGACCTACTGAAACTGGCAATATCGAAGTCAATGCGTTCGTCTATGATTTGTGTGTGTCTGCCCTCTGTGAACCATCGTCTTAGTTCATCGTCTTCACACAGCATTTTATAGCGTGAATGCGTAATAATGAGAACATCCGAATCTTGTACAACCTCAAGATTATGGCGATAATGCTTCTGCCAACTTTCACTTGTAATCCCAATAACATGCTGACCTTTGCCTATAATTCGTTCGCTACTGTCTCCAAATCCTTGGTACAACCTGTCAATATTTTTACCTATGTACTTTTCTGAATCTTCAACGTCCTTAGCAAACCGCTTCACCAACAAAAACTTCCTGTATGGCTTCCCATAATTGATACCTGTGAACTGATAGGACTCGATGTAGTTTCTCAAAATCTTATTTGTTTCCACCGATTTACCGAGTGAAGCCTCTAAATCAATAACTACAAACGTATTCGGATCAGTTTCACCTTCCAATATCCTTCGCTTCATATTTAAAATTTTATTTGTATACTTCTCGCCATAAACATCAACAAATGTTGGAATAGAATGATTGGAATGTATTAGTTTAGCTCCTTACTGGCATTCTGCTGGCATACTCATGAAATTCATGGTCGGTTTTATAATCTGCCATTGCCTGTTGTAAGCGTTCACTAGAGCAAAACAAATAAACATTCCTATCACTCTTCAAATCATCACCAATCGCAACCAGCATAAATCCCCTTAATTGAAGGTAAAGAGATAGTTTGCGCGAATGAATGACAGTTGTCCCATTAGAAATATAGACCACTCCCGTTGTTTTTCAGTTTTCAAAGATCACACAATAAATAAACTTAACGATCCATACCAGAAAGAATAAATAAAACAATACACGTCTGTTGATTAACCATAATAAGTAATTTAATTAATAAAACCAGAGGTACTCTGAAGAAGAACGCGCTGAATTTGAATCAGCCATTCAACAGGTAGGTTTTGAAGAAGA